>NZ_JAKMAY010000166.1:0-12840 GCF_022015835.1 Streptomyces sp. ICN903
GGGGTACCGGTGGTCGGGGCGGGGCCGGGGGAGCGGCGCCGGATCGGCGACCTGTCCTGGGAGGTGCTCTGGCCCCGTCGGCCGCCGCCGCCCGGGCCGCCCTCCGCCTCGGGCGAGGAAGCCAACGACGCCAGCGTCACCCTCCTCGTCCGCGCGGCCGGCCTGACCGTCCTCCTCCCCGGCGACCTCGAACCCCCGGCGCAGCGCGGCCTGCTGGCGGCACACCCCGACCTGCCCGCGGTGGACGTCCTGAAGGTGGCCCACCACGGCTCGGCCCACCAGGAGCCGGCTCTGCTGGAGCGGCTGCGCCCCCGCGTGGCCCTCGTCTCCTGCGGGGAGGACAACCCTTACGGCCACCCGTCCCCGAAAGTCCTCGCCGGACTGCACGCCCTGGGCTCCGCCGTTGTGCGCACCGACACCCACGGCTCCCTGGCCGTCACCGCGGACGGCACGGTGATCGCATCGGGGTGAGGGGCCGACTCGCCTCCCTCACCGAAGGCCCGTCAGCGCGTGAGCCACAGACCGTCGCGCATCAGCTCCCGGCCCGCCAGTTCGTTCTCCTCGCGCCAGGCCAGCAGCCTCTCCGGCCGCAGCCGGAGGTAGACCCATCCGGACTTCCCACGCGGATCCCAGCCCAGCTTCGCGGCGAACGCGTCCGCCTCCCGTCCAGGCAACTCACCGGGATCGAGGATCTCGGCGCGTGCGTCGATCAGGACCACGTCCCGCGTGTGCCCCAGAGCCACCCGCGCCCGCGCCTCCCGGCCCGCCGCCCGCAGGTTGCGGACGGTGGGCCGGGAGGCGCGGGTGGAGATCAGCAGCGAGCCCTCGGACCAGAGGAACGACAACGGCACGAGGCAGGGGGTGGCGTCGGGATTCACCGTGGACACCCAGGCGTCCACGTCCTCCTCCAGCCGCTTGAGCACATCGCGTCTGCGCTGCTCCGCCGTGCGCGGAGCCGGGTGAGTGTCCGTCATGTGCCGGACACTAACCGGCGGTGCGGCACGCCGCATCGGGCGGACGCCCCGGGCCTCGCGCCCTACTCCCGCCCACCACCCGGACAAACCGCTTCCGGTCCGTTCGCCGGATGGCGCCCGCGCGGCCTCAGCCCCTCTCCAGCCAGCCGTCGTACTCGGCGGCGAGGGCGTCCAGTTCGGCCGGGTCGTACGCGCCGCCCGGGTCGTCGAGGACGACCAGCCACTGGGCGTCCTCGGCGTCGTCCTCGCCGGCCAGCGCCTCGCGGACCGGCCGCGGCTCCTCCGCCAGGCCGAGCCGTTCGGCGACCTCCTCGGCCACCTCCTGTGCGGCGTCGCGGTCGGGGAGCACCAGGATGTGTCGTACGTCGTCCACCGCGCCATTGTGCGACAGCCGCCGGAGCGGTCCGCGGACAGGTCCCGGGCGGTCCTCGCCCGCTCCCGCCGGCCACCCCGGCGCGGCCGGGGTTGTCGGCGGCTCGTGGGATGCTGGTGCGCGATGGCCGGTAAAACCAGGAAGTCCTCGACCGACGACCCCCTCGCCCCCGTCACGCTCGCGGTGGGCCAGGAGGATCTGCTGCTCGACCGCGCGGTGCGCCAGGTGATCGACGCGGCCAGGGCCGCCGACGCCGACACCGACGTGCGCGAACTCGCCCCCGCCGACCTGCGGCCCGGCACGCTGGCGGAGCTGACCAGCCCGTCCCTGTTCGCCGAGCGCAAGGTCGTGGTCGTCCGGGACGCGCAGGACCTCGCCGCCGACACGGTCAAGGACGTCAAGGCGTATCTGGGCTCCCCGGCCGAGGAGATCACCCTGGTGCTGGTGCACGCGGGCGGCGCCAAGGGCAAGGGGCTGCTGGACGCCGCCCGCAAGGCGGGTGCGCGCGAGGTCGCCTGTCCGAAGATGACCAAGCCCGCCGACCGGCAGGCGTTCGTGCGCGGTGAGTTCCGCGCCGCCGGGCGCTCGGCGACGCCGGAGGCCTGCCAGGCCCTGGTGGAGATCCTCGGCAGCGATCTGCGCGAACTGGCCAGTGCCTGCTCCCAGCTCACCGCCGATGTCGAGGGCACCATCGACGAGGCGGTCGTGGCCCGCTACTACAGCGGGCGTGCCGAGGCGTCCAGCTTCACCATCGCCGACCGGGCGGTGGAGGGCAGGCTGCCCGAGGCGCTGGAGGCGCTGCGCTGGTCGCTGTCCACGGGGGTGGCCCCGGTGCTGGTCACCAGCGCCCTGGCCCAGGGGGTGCGGGGCATCGGCAGGCTGATGTCGGCCCCGCGCGGGATGCGTCCCGGGGATCTGGCCCGTGAGCTGGGGATGCCGCCGTGGAAGATCGACCGGGTCCGCCAGCAGATGCGCGGCTGGTCGGCGGCCGGGGTGTCGGCGGCGCTGCGCGCGGTGGCCGAGGCGGACGCGGCGGTCAAGGGCGGCGGGGACGATCCGGAGTACGCCCTGGAGAAGGCCGTCATCACCATCGCCCGTGCGGCCCGCTCCCGCTGAGGCGGAGCGGTGCGAGGAGAACCCGCGGGGAAGCGGCGCGCGGGGAGGTGATGCGCACGGGGTGCGTGCGGAATGTGTACTGCCCGCCGGGGGGAATCCGGCGGGCAGTCTCGCTTTACGGCCTGTGAGCAGGCTCTTTGTCGTGCGCCGCACCCGCGTGGCGAACGCAGGCCGCGTGCGGCGCGGTGGGCCGGCACGGAGCGGTGAGAGGGTCCGCTGGATTCCGCTTCGGCACCGGGGTGGGCCGTCAGCCGACGGCCCGGGGGCTTCAGCCCTTGAGAGCGGAGACCTTCTGGGCCAGCGCCGACTTCTTGTTGGCGGCCTGGTTCTTGTGGATCACGCCCTTGCTGGCGGCCTTGTCCAGCTTCTTGCCGGCCAGGCGCGCGGCCTCGGCGGCCTTCTCGGCGTCACCGGCGGCGATCGCCTCACGGGTGCGGCGGATCGCGGTCTTCAGCTCGGACTTGACCGCCTTGTTGCGCTGGCGGGCCTTCTCGTTGGTCTTGATCCGCTTGATCTGGGACTTGATGTTCGCCACGAAAGAGCCTTCTCGGGTGTGATGAGGTGTGATTCCGTGTCCCGTCTCCCCGTGCGGTCCCGTCGCACCGTCCGCGCGCCGGGCCCCGCGCGAGGGCATTGAGACACAGTCGGTCAGGGTACCAGCAGGCCTGATCGACTCCCAAACCGGACCGTAAGCGCCACTCATGGGACGATGGGGGAGACGTACCGATCCGAGCCATGACCCGACAGGACCCTGCGTGCCCGCGACCCCATCGAACGTGCCGGAGCCGAGCCGTACCGACCCGGCGCTGATCCGCAACTTCTGCATCATCGCGCACATCGACCACGGCAAGTCGACGCTCGCCGACCGGATGCTCCAGCTCACCGGTGTCGTCGAGCAGCGCCAGATGCGCGCCCAGTACCTCGACCGCATGGACATCGAGCGCGAGCGCGGCATCACGATCAAGTCCCAGGCGGTCCGCCTGCCGTGGGCCCCCACCGAGGGCGAGGACAAGGGGACGACCCACATCCTCAACATGATCGACACCCCCGGGCACGTCGACTTCACCTACGAGGTGTCCCGCTCGCTGGCCGCGTGCGAGGGGTGCATCCTCCTGGTCGACGCCGCCCAGGGCATCGAGGCCCAGACGCTCGCCAACCTCTACCTGGCGATGGAGAACGACCTCACGATCATCCCCGTCCTCAACAAGATCGACCTCCCGGCCGCCCAGCCGGAGAAGTTCGCCGCCGAGCTGGCGCACCTCATCGGCTGCGACCCGTCGGAGGTGCTGAAGGTCTCCGCCAAGACCGGTGAGGGCGTCGACGCGCTGCTGGACGAGGTCGTGCGGCAGGTCCCGGCCCCGGTCGGCGTCGCGGACGCCCCCGCCCGCGCGATGATCTTCGACTCGGTCTACGACGCCTACCGGGGCGTCGTGACGTACGTGAAGGTCGTCGACGGCAAGCTCTCCAAGCGCGAGCGCATCCAGATGATGTCCACCGGCGCCGCCCACGAGTTGCTGGAGATCGGCACCAACAGCCCGGAGATGCTGCCCTCCGACGGCCTGTCCGTCGGTGAGGTGGGCTATCTGATCACCGGTGTGAAGGACGTGCGCCAGTCCAAGGTCGGCGACACCATCACCCAGTTCTCCAAGGGGGCCACCGAGGCGCTGGGCGGTTACAAGGACCCCAAGCCGATGGTGTTCTCCGGCCTGTATCCGCTGGACGGCTCGGACTACCCCGAGCTGCGCGACGCCCTGGACAAGCTCCAGCTCAACGACGCCGCGCTGGTCTACGAGCCGGAGACGTCCGCCGCCCTCGGCTTCGGCTTCCGCGTGGGCTTCCTCGGCCTGCTGCACCTGGAGGTCATCCGCGAGCGCCTGGAGCGCGAGTTCGGGCTCGACCTGATCGCCACCGCGCCCAACGTGGTCTACCGCGTGGACATGGAGGACGGCACCGAGCACGTCGTCACCAACCCCAGCGAGTACCCGACGGGTAAGGTCGCCCAGGTGCACGAGCCGGTCGTCCGCGCGACGGTGCTGACCCCGAACGACTTCGTCGGCGCCGTGATGGAGCTGTGCCAGTCGCGGCGCGGCAACCTGCTGGGCATGGACTACCTGTCCGAGGACCGCGTCGAGCTGCGCTACACCCTTCCGCTGGCGGAGATCGTCTTCGACTTCTTCGACGCGCTCAAGTCCAAGACCCGCGGTTACGCCTCGCTCGACTACGAGCCGACCGGCGAGCAGACCGCCGACCTGGTCAAGGTCGACATCCTGCTGCACGGCGACAAGGTGGACGCCTTCTCCGCGATCGTCCACAAGGACAAGGCCTACAGCTACGGGGTCAGGATGGCCTCCAAGCTGCGCGAACTCATCCCCCGGCAGCAGTTCGAGGTGCCCATCCAGGCCGCCATCGGCTCGCGGGTCATCGCCCGCGAGACCGTCCGCGCCATCCGCAAGGACGTGCTCGCCAAGTGCTACGGCGGTGACATCTCCCGCAAGCGGAAGCTGCTGGAGAAGCAGAAGGAGGGCAAGAAGCGCATGAAGGTGGTGGGCCGGGTGGAGGTCCCGCAGGAGGCCTTCATCGCCGCGCTCTCCTCGGACTCCGACGGCGGCGGCGACGCCAAGGGCAAGAAGTAGGGCCCGCCGCCCGCCCGGGCCCGCCCGTACGGTCCGGTGCGCGGGCGGAAGCCGCAGGACCGAGCAGGACGGAGCGTCCGTGAGGGCGCCGGTACGGCCCGCGCGGGCCGTACCGGCGCCCTCACGCGTGCGGGCCCGTGCGCGGGCGCACGGGCGGGCGGCGGTGTATGTGGTGTATGTATCGCACAGGTCACGGCTTCACGCAGGCGGTGTGCAAGCTCTTTCAAGGCGGGGCCTTCCGCCTTAGGCTGATCGCCCGCTCGGTTGTTACTCGCGAGTCACTCAATACGCACAGAGCAGTACGCACAGCACGGAAACGTTCCACCCTTCCCACCTCAGCACTCGCGGTGGGCCGAGCCTTGGAGCCACCCCCCTGCACCGTCGCGGGCCCCGGAGGATGTTGTGAGCGACAACCAGTCCCTGATCCAGAACCGTCCGCCCTCGGTGGCGAACCTCTTCCTGGAGCGCATCGAGGCGACCCCGGACGGCGAGGCGTACCGCTATCCCGTGCCCCCCGCCTCGGGCCAGGGGCCGGACGAGTGGCGCTCCCACACCTGGGGCGAGGCGGCGCGGCGGGTCTTCGCGATCGCCGCGGGCCTGATGGACCTGGGGGTGAGGCCCGAGGAGCGGGTCGCCATCGCCTCCAACACCCGGGTCGACTGGATCCTGTGCGACCTGGGGGTGCTGTGCGCCGGAGCGGCCACCACGACCGTCTACCCCAGCACCAACGCCGAGGAGACCGCCTACATCCTCGCCGACTCCGAGAGCCGTGTGCTGATCGCCGAGGACGCCGGGCAGCTGGCCAAGGCCCGCGAGCGCCGCGCCGAGCTGCCGGATCTCGCCCACGTCGTCGTCATCGAGGCGGAGGGCGCCGTGGCCGCCGAGGGCGACCCGGAGGGGTGGGTGCTGTCGCTGGACGAGCTGCGCAAGCGCGGTGAGGCGTACCTCGAGGAGCACCCCGAGGCGGTCAAGGAGACCGTCGGCGCCCTGCGTTCCGACCAGCTCGCCACCCTGATCTACACCTCCGGCACCACCGGCCGGCCCAAGGGCGTACGGCTGCCGCACGACGCCTGGTCCTACATGGCCAAGGCCATCGCCGCGACGGAGCTGGTCCGCGCCGACGACGTGCAGTACCTGTGGCTGCCGCTGGCGCACGTGTTCGGCAAGGTGCTCACCGCGGCCCAGATCGAGGTCGGCCACGTCACCGCCGTGGACGGCCGGGTCGACAAGATCATCGAGAACCTCCCGGTCGTGCGGCCCACCTACATGGCCGCCGTCCCCCGGATCTTCGAGAAGGTCTACAACGGGGTCGCGGCCAAGGCGCGGGCCGGCGGCGGCGCCAAGTACAAGATCTTCAAGTGGGCCTCCAAGGTCGCCCGCGAGTACGCCAAGGTCACCCAGGACAACTTCCGCCGCACCGGCACCGCCTCCGCGCCCGCCGGTCTGAAGACGAAGCACGCGGTCGCCGACAAACTCGTCTACGCCAAGCTCCGCGAGGCCTTCGGCGGAAGACTGCGCGCCTGCGTCTCGGGTTCCGCCGCCCTGGCGCCGGAGATCGGCTACTTCTTCGCCGGCGCCGGCGTCCACATCCTGGAGGGCTACGGCCTCACCGAGTCCAGCGCCGCCAGCTTCGTCAACCCCGGCGAGGCGTACCGCACCGGCACGGTCGGCAAGCCGCTGCCCGGCACCGAGGTGCGCATCGCCGAGGACGGCGAGATCCTGCTGCGCGGCCCCGGCATCATGCAGGGCTACCACAAGCTGCCGGAGAAGACCGCCGAGGTCCTGGAGGAGGACGGCTGGTTCCACACCGGCGACATCGGCGAGCTGTCGGAGGACGGCTACCTGCGGATCACCGACCGCAAGAAGGACCTGATCAAGACCTCCGGCGGCAAGTACATCGCCCCGGCCGAGGTCGAGGGCCAGTTCAAGGCGGTCTGCCCCTACGTCTCCAACATCCTGGTGCACGGCGCCGACCGCAACTACTGCACCGCGCTCATCGCGCTCGACGAGCCCACCATCATGGGCTGGGCCGAGGAGCACGGGATGGGCGGGAAGAGCTACGCGGAGGTCGTCGGCTCCGACGAGGTGCACAAGCTCGTCGACGGCTACGTCCAGCGCCTCAACGAGGGCCTCCAGCGCTGGCAGACGATCAAGAAGTTCCGGATCCTGCCGCGCGACCTGGACATCGAGCACGGTGAGCTCACCCCGAGCCTGAAGCTGAAGCGGCCCGCGGTGGAGAAGGAGTTCGGCCATCTGATCGAGGAGATGTACGCGGGCACCCGCGAGGTGTGAGACCGGAGGGCGCGCCTCGGCTCGCCCCCGGTCCGCCCCCGCCGGGCCGGTGCCCGGCGGGGGCGGTCCGGTCCGCTCAGTCCACCAGGTCGCGGACGACCGCGTCGGCCAGCAGCCGACCGCGCAGGGTCAGCGCCGCGCGCCCGCGCTCGTACGCCTCCGGGCGCAGCAGCCCGTCCGCCAGCGCCCGCTCGGCGGCGCGCGCCCCCGCCGGGGCCAGGACGTCCAGCGGTACGCCGTCCACCAGCCGCAGCTCCAGCAGGATCCGCTCCACGCGCCGGTCCTCGTCGTCCAGCACCTCGCGGCCCACGCCCGGTGAACGGCCCCCGGCGAGCGCCTGGGCGTAAGCGCCGGGGTGCTTGGCGTTCCACCAGCGCACCCCGCCGACGTGGCTGTGCGCCCCCGGGCCGGCGCCCCACCAGTCGGCGCCCGTCCAGTACAGCTCGTTGTGGCGGCAGCGGGCGGCCTCCGTCACCGCCCAGTTCGACACCTCGTACCAGCCGAGACCGGCCGCCGACAGCATCTCCTCGGCGATCAGGTAGCGGTCGGCGTGCACGTCGTCGTCCGTCATCGGCACCTCGCCGCGCCGGATGCGGGAGGCCAGCCGCGTGCCGTCCTCCACGATCAGCGCGTACGCCGAGACGTGGTCGGGCCCGGCGCCGAGAGCGGCCTCCAGCGAGGCCCGCCAGTCGTCGTCGCTCTCGCCCGGGGTGCCGTAGATCAGGTCCAGGTTGACGTGCTCGAAGCCCGCCACGCGGGCCTCGGCCACGCACGCCTCGGGACGGCCCGGGGTGTGGGTGCGGTCCAGCACGGCCAGCACGTGGCGCCGGGCGCTCTGCATGCCGAAGGAGATCCGGTTGAAGCCCGCCTCGCGCAGTTCGGCCAGGTACGCCGGACCGACGGACTCCGGATTGGCCTCCGTGGTGACCTCGGCGCCTTCCGCCAGCCCGAACTCCTCGCGGATCACCGCCAGCATCCGCCCCAGGTCGGCGGCGGGCAGCAGGGTGGGGGTGCCGCCGCCGACGAAGACCGTCTCCACCGGCCGGGGATCGTCGCCGAGCACCTTGCGGGCCAGCCGCACCTCCTCGGCCAGCGTCTGCGCGTAGTTGTCCCGGGAGGCGAGCGCACCGCCGGAGCCGCGCAGCTCGCTCGCGGTGTAGGTGTTGAAGTCGCAGTAGCCGCAGCGCGTCGCGCAGTACGGCACGTGCAGGTAGAAGCCGAGGGGGCGCCGCGCGGCGTCCGCCAGGGCGTGCGCGGGCAGGGAACCGTCGGCGGGGACGGGCTCGCCGTCGGGCAGTGCGGAAGGCATGGGGTCCATTGTCCCGCACCCGTTCCGAACCGGGCCGCGTCCCGGCTGCCCGCGGCCGGGACGGGCGGCCGGCCGTTCCGAAGCGGGCCGCCGGCCCCGGGGCTCACCGCCCGTCGGGCCCGCCCGCCGGTCCGCCCACCGTGACGTGGTCGATCAGCCGCTCGACCGGGCCGAGCAGCCCCGGCTCCAGATCCGTGTAGTCGCGCACGCTCCCCAGGATCCGCTTCCACGCCGCGCCGGTGTTCTCCGGCCAGCCCAGCGCCCGGCACACCCCCGTCTTCCAGTCCTGGCCGCGCGGCACCCGGGGCCAGGCGCCGATGCCCAGGGCGGACGGCTTCACCGCCTCCCAGACGTCGATGTACGGATGGCCGACGACCAGCACGTTCTCACCGGTGACCTCGGCCGCGATCCGGGACTCCTTGGAGCCGGGCACCAGATGGTCCACCAGCACGCCCAGCCGGGCCCCGGGAGTGGGGCCGAAGGCCTCCACGACCGCCGGGAGGTCGTCCACGCCCTCCAGGTACTCCACGACCACGCCCTCGATCCGCAGGTCGTCGCCCCAGACCTTCTCCACCAGCTCCGCGTCGTGGCGCCCCTCGACGTAGATGCGCCCCGCCCGCGCCACCCGCGCGCGGACGCCCGGCACCGCCACCGAACCCGAGGCCGTGCGCCGGGGCGCCTTCGGGGTGGGCGGGGCCGCGGCCCGGGGCCGGACGAGGGTGACGGCCTTGCCCTCCAGCAGGAAACCGCGCGGCTCCATCGGGAAGACCCGGTGCTTGCCGAAGCGGTCCTCCAGCGTGACGGTGAACCCCTGCGCCGTCTTCTCGCAGCGCACCACGGCCCCGCAGAAACCGGTCGTGACCTCCTCCACCACCAGATCCGGCTCGGCGGGCACCTCGGGCGCGGGCCTGTGGTTCCCCGAGGTCCGCTTCCACGGAGGGGTCAGGTCGGGGCCGTACTGTCTGCTGCGCATGCGGTCATTGTGTTACGGGATCGCCACCGCGAAACCTGCCGTGAAACCCGGGGCGGAAGCCCCGCCGCGAAACCCGCCGGGGCATCCGTCAGGCGGTGCCGAAGCGCTCCGCCAGCGCGTCGCGCTGGGCGCGGACGAAGGCGGCGTCCACCACCGCCCCGTGGCCCGGCACGTACCGCGCGTCCTCGCCGCCCAGGGCGAGCAGCCGGTCCAGTGCGGCCGGCCAGTGGACGGGGTGGGAGTCCGGGCCCGCCTGCGGCTCGCCGGACTCCTCCACCAGATCGCCGCAGAAGACCACGTCCGGCCCGCCCAGGACGCCGGGGACCACGACGGCCAGGTCGTGGGCGGTGTGCGCCGGGCCGACGTTGGCCAGGAGCGCCTCCCGGCCACCCAGCTGGACGGTCAGCTCGCCGGCCACCCGG
Source organism: Streptomyces sp. ICN903 (assembly GCF_022015835.1). Lineage (NCBI taxonomy): Bacteria > Bacillati > Actinomycetota > Actinomycetes > Kitasatosporales > Streptomycetaceae > Streptomyces > Streptomyces sp. ICN903. The sequence continues at coordinate 10,093 of NZ_JAKMAY010000166.1, forward strand.
TGGTGCGGGTGGACGAGCACGTCGACCGCCTCGGCCGCCTCCCGCGGGTCCACGCCGTGCCGCACGGCGTCCTGGCGCAACTCGTCCTTCGAGTGGACCAGCAGGTCCTCGATCCCCACCGCCCCGTAGACCTCCACCCCGGCGAAGGCCGAGGCGCCCAGGACGTGGTCGAAGTGCGGATGGGTCAGCGCCACATGGGTCACCGGCAGCCCGAAGCGCTCGTGCAGGTGCCGCCGGACGCGCGCGCCGTCACCCAGCGTCGCGCCCGTGTCGACCACCAGCATCCCCGACTCGCCCGCGACGGCCCCGACCGTCTCGTCCCAGCCGGGCATGCGGCGGCGTACGACTCCAGGCGACAGCTCTTCCCAATCCGTCTCCATACCGCGACGCTAGCGCCATCACGCGGGCGGTGCCCGCCGGGATGTGGCGGGGATCGCCCTCCCGGTCGGCGCCCGCCCTTGCCCTGGCCGTGGTCACCGGCCGTACACTGGCACAGGGTGACTGGCACTCACCGGCTGAGAGTGCCAGAGAACGCCAGAGAAGAGGACCGGAAAGAGACGGCCGGACGGGAGGTGCGCCCAGATGCTCAGCGAACGCAGACTCGAAGTCCTGCGCGCCATCGTCCAGGACTACGTGGGCACGCAGGAGCCGGTGGGGTCCAAGGCACTGACCGAGCGGCACAACCTCCAGGTCTCCCCGGCCACCGTGCGCAACGACATGGCGGCCCTGGAGGACGAGGGGTACATCGCCCAGCCGCACACCAGCGCGGGCCGCGTCCCCACCGACAAGGGGTACCGCCTGTTCGTCGACAGGCTGGCGGGCGTCAAGCCGCTGTCCAAGCCGGAGCGCCGGGCGATCCAGAACTTCCTGGAGGACGCCGTCGACCTCGACGACGTCGTCAGCCGCACCGTGCGGCTGCTGGCCCAGCTCACCCGCCAGGTCGCCGTCGTCCAGTACCCCTCGCTGACCCGCTCGACCGTCCGCCACGTCGAGCTGCTGCTCCTGGCCCCCGCGCGTCTGATGCTCGTGCTGATCACGGACACCGGGCGGGTCGAGCAGCGCATGGTGGACTGCCCCGCCCCCATCTCGGAGTCGTCCCTGGCCGACCTGCGCGCCCGGCTCAACAGCCGGGTGGTCGGCGAGCGCTTCTCGGAGGTGCCCAGGCTGGTGCAGGATCTGCCGGAGTCCTTCGACGCCGAGGACCGCGGCACGGTCTCGACGGTGCTCGCCACCCTCCTGGAGACTCTGGTGGAGGAGACCGAGGAGCGGCTGATGATCGGCGGCACCGCCAATCTCACCCGCTTCGTGCACGACTTCCCGCTGACCATCCGGCCGGTGCTGGAAGCTCTGGAGGAGCAGGTCGTCCTGCTCAAGCTGCTGGGGGAGGCCAAGGATCCGGGCATGACGGTGCGAATCGGTCATGAGAATGTTCACGAGGGGCTGACGTCCACGTCGGTCGTCTCGGTCGGTTACGGTTCGGGAGACGAGGCGGTCGCCAAGCTCGGTGTGGTCGGGCCGACCCGCATGGACTACCCCGGAACGATGGGAGCGGTACGCGCAGTGGCACGTTACGTCGGACAGATCCTCGCGGAGTCGTAAGTGGCAACCGACTACTACGCGGTCCTGGGCGTACAGCGCGATGCCTCGCAGGACGAGATCAAGAAGGCCTTCCGCAGGCTCGCGCGCGAACTGCACCCTGACGTCAACCCGGACCCGAAGACGCAGGAGCGGTTCAAGGAGATCAACACCGCCTACGAGGTGCTCTCCGACCCGCAGAAGAAGCAGATGTACGACCTCGGCGGCGACCCCACGGGCGGCGCGGGCCGGGGCGGCGGCTTCGGCGGGGGCTTCGGGAACTTCTCCGACATCATGGACGCCTTCTTCGGCGCCGCCTCCCAGCGCGGGCCGAGGTCCCGCACCCGGCGCGGCCAGGACGCCATGATCCGGCTCGACATCGAGCTGGACGAGGCGGCCTTCGGCACCACCAAGGACATCCAGGTGGACACGGCGGTCGTCTGCACCACGTGCAGCGGCGAGGGGGCGGCCCCGGGCACCTCCGCGCAGACGTGCGACATGTGCCGCGGCCGCGGAGAGGTCTCGCAGGTCACCCGGTCCTTCCTGGGCCAGGTCATGACCTCGCGCCCCTGCCCGCAGTGCCAGGGCTTCGGCACGGTCGTGCCCACCCCCTGCCCGGAGTGCGCCGGCGACGGCCGGGTGCGCTCGCGGCGCAACCTGACGGTGAAGATCCCGGCAGGCGTCGACAACGGCACCCGCATCCAGCTCGCCGGCGAGGGCGAGGTCGGCCCGGGCGGAGGCCCGGCGGGCGACCTGTACGTCGAGATCCACGAGATGCCGCACCCGGTCTTCCAGCGGCGCGGCGACGACCTGCACTGCACGGTCACCATCCCCATGACGGCGGCGGCGCTGGGCACCAAGGTCCCGCTGGAGACGCTGGACGGTCTGGAGGAGGTCGACATCCGGCCCGGCACCCAGTCCGGCCAGTCGATCCCGCTCCACCAGCGCGGTGTGACGCATCTGCGCGGCGGCGGCCGCGGCGACCTGATCGTCCACGTGGAGGTCCAGACGCCGAACAAGCTGGACCCGGAGCAGGAGGAACTGCTGCGCCGCCTGGCCAAGCTGCGGGGCGAGGAGCGGCCCACGGGCCAGTTCCAGCCGGGGCAGCAGGGGTTGTTCTCGCGGCTGAAGGATGCGTTCAACGGTCGCTGAGGCCGCGCTCGGGGGGGTGCC
>NZ_JAKMAY010000167.1:0-12835 GCF_022015835.1 Streptomyces sp. ICN903
CCCCACACGTCCAAGATGTCCCCCGCCACCGAAGGTGGTAGTTCATGCGCATTCTCACTTCCACGCGTGCGGCAGCGGTGGCCGCGGCCGCCTGCATGGCGCTTGCTCCGGCCGCCCCCGCTTTCGCGACGGGTTCCTCCTCCCCCGAACTGCGTCAGCCGCTGCCCCTCACCGCGGTCGAGTTCGAGAAGGGCGAGTGCCCCGAGAGCATCCCGGCCGACAAGGACGGCTGGCACTTCGTCCTGCCGGGCAACAAGGCCGAGTTCGTCGAGCTGACGGTCACCTTCGAGCCCGGTGGCACCCAGACGATCACCGAATTCGACGTCTTCGGCAAGCCGTTCGGCAAGCACGCCTACGTGGCCTCCGAGCCCGGGGCGAAGCTCGTCGACATCGAGGCCGAGATCAAGGGCAGCGTCAAGGGCGACAAGTTCAACCTGTCCCACACCTGCCCCGCCACCGACACCACCGGCGGCTCCACGGGCGAGACGACCGAGGGCGCCACCGGTGAGACCACCGAGGGCACCACCGGTGGCGGCGAGGAGACCACCGGCGGCAGCACGGAGGGCACCTCCGAGGGCACCACGGGCGAGACCACCGAAGGCACCACCGGTGAGACCACCGAGGGCACCACCGGTGGCGGCGAGGAGACCACCGGCGGCACCGAGGGTTCCACCGGTGAGGGCTCGACCGGTGAGACCACCGAGGGCACCACCGGCGACGAGGCCACCGAGGGCGTCGCCGGCGGCGAGGAGCCGGGCGAGACGACGGGCGAGGGCGGCAACCTGGCCGAGACCGGTTCCGAGGCCCCCGTCGCCGCGCTCGCGGCGGCCGCCGCCGCACTGCTGGGCGCCGGCTCGTACCTGGTGATGCGCCGCCGCAAGGCCACCCAGGGCTGATTCCCAAGGGCCCTGCGCGAGGCGCACGGCCGCGGACAGGACGAAGGGTCCCTCTCCCACCCGGGAGAGGGACCCTTCGCCGTTCACTCGTACGCCCGCGGCCTCACCGGTGCGAGGCGCGAGGCGCGCGTCAGCCGGTGTTGCGCAGGCCCGCCGCGACGCCGTTGACCGTCAGCAGCAGGGCGCGGCCCAGCAGCGGATCGGGCTCCTCGCCGCGCTCGGCGGCCTCGCGCTGCCGTGCCAGCAGCGTGACCTGGAGGTAGGAGATCGGGTCCAGGTAGGCGTCGCGGATGGCGAAGGTCTGCTTGAGGACCGGCTGGGCGTCCAGCAGTTCCCGCTCGCCGGTGATCCGCAGCACCTCGCGCACCGTCAGCTCGTGCTCGGCCTCGATGGTGGCGAAGATGTGCCGCAGTTCGGCCGGCACCAGCGTCTCCACGTAGTGCCGGGCGATCCGCAGGTCCGTCTTGGCCAGCGTCATCTCGACGTTGGACAGGAAGTTGCGGAAGAAGTGCCAGCGCCCGTAGGCCTCGTCCAGTACGCCGTCGAGCCCGGCCTCGCGCGCCGCCTTCAGGCCGGTGCCGACGCCGAACCAGCCGGGCACGATCTGCCGCGACTGGGTCCAGCCGAACACCCACGGGATCGCCCTCAGCCCGTCCAGGCCGGCGCCGGAGTCGGGGCGGCGCGAGGGGCGGGAGCCGAGGTAGAGGTCGGCGAGCTGGTCCACGGGGGTGGAGGCGAAGAAGTACGCGGGCAGGTCCGGATCGTCCACCAGTGCGCGGTAGGCGCTGTGGGCGGCCTCGGAGACGGTGTCCATCGCCGCGTCCCAGCGGGCCAGCGCCTCGTCGGACTGGCGGGGCGCGGTGTGCAGGGCGGACGCCTGGAGGGTGGCGGCCACCGTCTGCTCCAGGTTCTCCCGGGCCAGGGAGGGGATGAGGTACTTGTCGGAGATGACCTCGCCCTGCTCGGTGACCTTGATCTCGCCCTCCAGGGTGCCCCAGGGCTGGGCGAGGATCGCGTCGTGGGTGGGGCCGCCGCCGCGGCCGACGGTGCCGCCGCGGCCGTGGAACAGGCGCAGCCGCACCCCGTGGCGGTGGGCGACGTCGCGCAGCCGCCGCTGGGCCCGGTGGATCTCCCACTGGGAGGTGGTGATGCCGCCGAACTTGGAGGAGTCGGAGTAGCCGAGCATGACCTCCTGGACATCGCCGCGCAGGGCGACCAGGCGCCGGTAGGAGGGGTCGGACAGCATCGAGTCCAGCAGCTCGTCGGCGATGCGCAGCTCGTCGGTGGTCTCCAGCAGCGGCACGACGCCGATGCGGGCCCAGCCGGCGTGCAGGTCGATCAGGCCCGCCTCGCGCGCGAGGACGGCGACGGCGAAGACGTCGTCGGCGCCCTGGCACATGGAGATGATGTAGGACTCGATGACCTCGGGGCCGAAGGTGTCCAGCGCCCTGCGGACGGTCTGGAAGACGCCGAAGGTCTTGGCTCCGGCGGCGTCCAGCGGCGCGGGCTGCGGGGCCAGCGGGCGGCGGGAGCGCAGTTCCTTGGCGAGCAGCCGCCGCCGGTAGTCGCGCGGCATGTCGGCGTAGCGCCAGGACTCCTCGCCGAGCCGGTCGAAGAGCTGCCCGAGGGCGTGGTGGTGCGCGTCGGCGTGCTCGCGCACGTCCATGGTGGCCAGCTGGAGGCCGAAGGCGCCCAGGGTGCGCATCACGCGCTCCAGGTGGCCGTCGGCGACCAGCGAGCCGCGGTGCTCGCGCAGGGAGTTCTGGACCAGCTCCAGGTCGGCCAGGAGTTCGCCGGTGCCCAGGTAGTCGCGGCCGGGTACGTGCGGGTCGCCCTCGGCCAGGCGCTCGCGGGTGTTGAGCAGCTTCTGCCGGATGCAGGTGACCTTGAGCCGGTAGGGCTCCTCGGCGTTGAGCCGCTTGTAGCGGGGGCTGATCTCCGGCAGGAGTTCGAGGTCGCGCTCCAGGGACTCGCGCAGCTCGTCGGTGACGCCGCTGATGCGGATGGAGTTGGACAGGGCCGCGCGCAGTTCGTCGACGTGCTCCAGGGCGTCGGTGATGCCGTGCTCGTGCTGGAGCAGCAGCACCTCCCAGGTGACGGCGGGGGTGACGTTGGGGTTGCCGTCGCGGTCGCCGCCGATCCAGGTGCCGAAGGTCAGCGGGCGGGTGGCGGGCGGGAGCGGCGCTCCGGCGCGCTCCAGCTCGGCGGCGAGGTCCTCCAGGACGTCGCCGACGGCGTCGCGGTGCAGTTCGTCGAGGTAGTAGACGGCGTTGCGCGCCTCGTCGGCCGGCTCGGGGCGGGCCACGCGCAGCTCGTCGGTCTGCCAGATCAGGTCGATGTTCTCGGCGAGCCGCAGGTCGGTGCGGCGGCGCTCGTTGGGGTCGGTGTTCTCCAGCAGCTCGGCGACCTTGCGGAGCTTGGTGAGCACCGACCGGCGGGCGGCCTCGGTGGGGTGGGCGGTGAAGACCGGGCGCACGCCGAGGTTCGCCGCGGTCTCCCGCAGGTGGGCGGGGTCGGCGTCCTTGAGCATGTCCGCGGTGCGGGCGAGGTTTCCGCCCTCGGCGGCGCGCCGGGCGCGCAGTTCACGGCCGCGGTGGACCTGCTCGGTGACGTTGGCGAGGTGGAAGTAGGTCGAGAAGGCCCGCACGAGCTTGGTGGCCGTGGCGAGGTCGGTACGGCTGAGCAGGGCTGCGGCGGCCTCGCCGTCGGTCCTGGTCAGGGCGCGTACCCGCTCGACGAGCTCCAGCAGTTCGGCGCCCTCCTGGCGGACGAGCGTCTCGCCGAGGAGGTCGCCCAGCCGGCGGATGTCGGCCCGCAGGGCGGCGCTGGTCTCGGCACGGGCTTCGGGTGTGGCCTCCAGGGGGGCTTCGGGGGCGCTGGGTTCCTTTCGGGCGTCCGGGGTACCCGGACGGCCCGCCGGGGGGACCTCCCCGGCCGGGGAAGGGTTCTTGCCAACCGGGTTCGGGGAGGTGTCGGCACTGCTCACAGGTGCGGCTCCTTGCGGCGATGCTTCTGGCAGGTCACGGACCGCGTTGTCCGACGACCCCCAGGATATGCCGCCTCCGGGGTGCGTGGATCATCCAGTCCACCATGCGGCCCTCTTGCCCCCACACTCATGACTGCCATACTTACGATTGCGTAGGTTACGGGACCGTAAGTAACGCACCCCCGTCCCCCAGCTTCAAACGAGAGTTCTCTATGACGATCAGTCCGGACGTGCTTCGCACGAAATCCCAAGACACAGCGGGCACAGCCGAATCCGCCGCGGCGTCCGGGGATCCGCTCCCCTCGGCCACGCTCGGCGGCGAGCAGCGCCGTTCCGTCGAGCAGATCACCCTCCTGCTGTTCATCACCGTCCCCTTCGTCGCCCTGGTGGCCGCGGTTCCGCTCGCCTGGGGCTGGGGGGTGAGCTGGCTGGACCTCGGGCTGCTGGTCGGCATGTACTTCCTGGGCTGCCACGGCATCACCATCGGTTTCCACCGCTACTTCACCCACGGCGCCTTCAAGGCGAAGAAGCCGCTGCGCGTCGCGCTGGCGATCGCCGGGTCGATGGCCGTGGAGGGTCCGCTGGTGCGGTGGGTCGCCGACCACCGCAAGCACCACAAGTACTCCGACGCCGAGGGCGACCCGCACTCCCCGTGGCGCTACGGCGAGACCGTCCCCGCCCTGCTCAAGGGCCTGTGGTGGGCCCATGTGGGCTGGATGTTCGACGAGGAGCAGACGCCGCAGCACAAGTACGCCCCGGATCTGATCAAGGACCCGGTCATCCGCCGCGTCTCCCGCCAGTTCGTGCTGTGGACGGCCGTGTCGCTGGCCCTCCCGCCGGTGGTCGGCGGGCTGGTCACGATGAGCTGGCAGGGTGCGCTGACCGCGTTCTTCTGGGGCTCGCTGGTGCGGGTGGCACTGCTGCACCACGTCACCTGGTCGATCAACTCCATCTGCCACGCGGTGGGCAAGCGCCCGTTCAGGTCGCGTGACCGCTCGGGCAACGTGTGGTGGCTGGCGGTGCTCTCCTGCGGGGAGTCCTGGCACAACCTGCACCACGCGGACCCGACCTGCGCCCGGCACGGCGTCCTGAAGGGCCAGATCGACTCCAGCGCCCGGCTGATCCGCTGGTTCGAGAAGGCCGGCTGGGCGTACGACGTGCGCTGGCCGTCGCGGAAGCGGATCGACGCCCGCCGCCGGGAGGAGGCCGCCGAAGCGGCATGATGGAGGAGTGGCGACCGACGACAGCAGTACCAAGGGCAGGCACTCAGGCTCCACCCGGCGGACCCGCCGCCGGATGACGGGGAAGGAGCGCCGCGAGCAACTGCTGGACATCGGTCGCGCGCTCTTCGCCGAACGCGGCTTCGAAGGCACGTCGGTGGAGGAGATCGCGGCGAAGGCCGGGGTCTCCAAGCCGGTGGTCTACGAGCACTTCGGCGGCAAGGAGGGGCTGTACGCGGTCGTGGTCGACCGGGAGATGCGGCGGCTGCTGGACATGGTGACGGGGGCACTGACCGGCGGTCATCCGCGTGAGCTGCTGGAGCAGGCGGCGTTCGCGCTGCTGGACTACATCGAGCAGTACACCGACGGGTTCCGCATCCTGGTGCGGGACTCGCCGGTGGCCCAGTCGACGGGCACCTTCGCCTCGCTGATCAGCGACATCGCCACCCAGGTGGAGGACATCCTGGGTCTGGAGTTCAAGGCGCGCGGCTTCGACCCGAAGCTGGCCCCGCTGTACGCGCAGGCCCTGGTGGGCATGGTGGCTCTGACGGGCCAGTGGTGGCTGAACGCCCGCAAGCCCGACAAGCCCGAGGTGGCCGCCCATCTGGTGAACCTCGCCTGGCACGGGCTGGACGGCCTGGAGCCCAAGCCGCGCCTGATAGGCCACCGCCGCAGCTGAGCCCGTCCGGGGGCCGGCGGGGTCCGGGGGAACCCACTCACTCTCTTGATGTCAAGAGACTTCACATCGACAGAACTACTACACTGTCCGTATGGAGGACGAGGTCGACCGACTGGTGGCAGCGTGGCGCCGTGAGCGCCCCGATCTCGACGTGGAGCCCCTGGAGGTGCTCAGCCGGGTCAGCAGGCTCGCCCGCCACCTCGACCGGGCCCGCCGCATCGCCTTCGCCGAACACGGGCTGGAGCCCTGGGAGTTCGACGTGCTGACCGCGCTGCGCCGGGCCGGCGCCCCCTACCAGCTCTCCCCCGGCCAGCTGCTGACCCAGACCCTGGTCACCTCCGGGACCATGACCAACCGCATCGACCGGCTGGCCAAGAAGGGGCTGGTGGAGCGGCTGCCCGACCCCAGCGACCGGCGCGGCGTACTGGTCCGGCTGACGGAGGCCGGGCGCGACCGGGCCGACCGGGCCCTGGCCGGGCTGCTGGAGCAGGAGCGGGCCATCCTCGCCGAGCTCCCCTCCAGCCGGCGGGCGGAGCTGGCCGGGCTGCTGCGGCAGCTCACCGCGCCCTTCGACAACGTCCCCTGACACGTCCGTGACACGGGCCCGGCGCGGGCGGGGCTACGTCGTCACATGCTCCAGGTCCACCGGGCCGACGCCCGCCTTGCGGGCCAGCGCCACCGCGGCCAGCGTGGAGTGCACCCCCAGCTTGCCCAGCACGTTCTGCATATGGGTGCGGACGGTGTGCGGGGAGAGGTACAGCCGCTCGGCGACCGCCTTGCGGCCCAGCCCGGCCACCATGCAGCGCAGCACCTCGTGCTCGCGCGGGGTCAGCGACTCCACCAGCCGCTCGCTCTCGGTGCGGTGCCTGCGCGTCGCGGTCAGCTCGCGCAGCACCCCGGTCAGCAGGGCGGGCGGCAGATGCGTCTCGCCGCGCAGCACCCCCCGGACCACCTGGAGCAGCCGGGAGAGCGAGCACTCCTTGGCGACCCAGCCCGACGCGCCGGCCTGGAGCGCGGCGGCCGCGCGGCGCGGGTCGTCGCGCTCGGCGAGCACCACGGTGCGGGCCTCGGGGTGGTCGGCGTGGACCCGTGCGACCAGGGCGATGCCGCCGGCCGCGGCCGGCGCGTCGGCGGTGGCCGGACCGAGCGCCGGCGCCTCGCCGGCCTCCGGCACAGCGCCCCCGAGATCGGCGTCGACCAGCAGGACGTCGAAGCGGCGGCCGTCGGCCGCCGCCCGTTCCAGGGCGCGCAGCGCCGCGGGGCCGCTGCCGGCCGCGGCCACCTCGACGTCCTGCTCCACCGCGAGTGCCGCGGCGAGGGACTCGGCGAATATGCGGTGGTCGTCCACCACGAGAACCCGGATACGTTGCACGCACACCCCCTGCCGCCGAAAGGCCCGCCGCGCCCGGGCGCGGCGCCCGGTGCGGGACCGGGCGGGCCGCACGCCCGCCGCCGTGCCCCTGCTCGTACCCAGCCCCCGTGCGCCGCATCCGGCGTGTGCCGCCCCCTGATGCGCACCGGCCCCCGGCGGCCGGTGCCGTCCATCAGCGTACGGCCGGGGTACGGCCCGGGAGGGCGATTGTCGAAAACCGACCGGCCCCGCCGTCCCCGGCGACCGGACGTGCGCGATCGGTGGCGCCCGGCGCGGCGCGGGCCGACCGCTTCCGACACACCGCGGTCACCGCGCCGCGCGGCACCCGGCACACCGAACCGGCCGCCGCACCGGCCGCCGCACCGGTCACCGCGCCGCGCGCCCGGCCCGTGGGCCGGGCGCTCTCAGCCGTCCAGCCGGCGCGCTCCCGCCGAGGGGACCGCCTCGAACAGCCGCGGGGCCCGGTGGCCCGCCGCGTCGAAGGCGTCGGCGACAGCCGTGCCGATCTCCTCCGCGCCGGCGGCCTCCACCAGGACGATCGCGGAGCCGCCGAAACCGCCGCCGGTCATCCGGGCGCCCAGCGCGCCCGCCGCGTTCGCCGTCTCCACCGCCAGGTCCAGTTCGGGGCAGGAGACGGCGAAGTCGTCGCGCAGCGAGGCGTGTCCGGCGGTCAGGACCGGGCCGATCGAGCGGGGGTCGCCCGCGTCGAGGAGGCCGGTGACCTCTTCCACCCGCCGGTTCTCGGTGACCACATGGCGCACCAGGGGCCGCAGCGCCGGATCGGCCAGCCGGGCCAGCGCCGCTTCCAGCTCCTCGTGGGGGACGTCGCGCAGGGCCGCCACCCCCAGGGCCGCCGCGGCCTCCTCGCAGCCCGCCCGGCGCCGGGCGTACTCGCCGTCGCCCAGCGCGTGCCTGACGCGGGTGTCCACCACCAGCAGCCGCAGGCCCTCGGCGGCCAGGTCGAACGGGATCTGGCGGGCCGCCAGGTCCCGGGTGTCGAGGTGGAGGGCGTGCCCGGCCGTGCAGCAGGCCGACGCCATCTGGTCCATGATCCCGCAGGGGACGCCGACGAAATCGTTCTCGGCCCGCCGGCAGAGCAGGGCGATCCGCTCGGGGGCGAGCCCCAGGCCGTACAGGTCGTTCAGGGCCACCGCCGTGGCGACCTCCAGCGCGGCCGAGGAGGACAGGCCCGCGCCGGTGGGCACATCGCTGCGGATGTAGAGGTCCGCGCCCCCCTCCCGGCCGGACAGCAGGCCGGCCTCGCGCAGCGCCCACACCACGCCGGCCGGGTACGCGGCCCAGCCGTCGGCCGCGCCGGGGGCGAGCTTCTCGGCCTGCAGGCGCACCGTGCCGCCCGACACCTCTGCCGAGTGGAGGCCCAGCACGCCGTCGTCGCGGCGGGCCGCCGCCACCCGGGTGGTGTGCGGCAGGGCCAGCGGCATGACGAAGCCGTCGTTGTAGTCGGTGTGCTCGCCGATGAGGTTGACGCGGCCCGGCGCGGCCCAGATCCCGGCGGGCTCGCCGCCGTGGACCGCGCGGAAGCCGTCGGCGGCCTCCGCCGTCTGGGCCGCGTTCAGCGCCTCCGCCTCGGCCTCCGCCTCGGGGTCCAGTGGCCCGTTCACGTTCCGCTCCCCTCGCCGCCGGCGGAGTCCAGCGCCCTGCCCCGGGCGAAGGCCCAGGCGTCGGCGACGATGTCCTTCAGGTCGGTGCGCGAGGGCCGCCAGCCCAGCCGCTGCCTGGCCCGCTCCGCCGAGGCGACCAGGAACGCCGGGTCACCGCCTCGGCGCGGCGCCGTCTTCTCCGGGACGGGGTGGCCGGTGACCTCGCGGACGGTGCGGATCACCTCGCGGACGGAGAAGCCGCTGCCGTTGCCCAGGTTGCACACCAGGTGCTCACCGGGCGCCGCGGCGTCCAGCGCCAGCAGATGGGCCTCGGCGAGGTCGGCGACGTGGATGTAGTCGCGTACGCAGGTGCCGTCGGGGGTGGGGTAGTCGTCGCCGTAGACCGAGATCGCCTCCCGCTGCCCGAGCGCGACCTGGAGCACCAGCGGAATGAGGTGCGTCTCGGGGTCGTGCCGCTCGCCGAGGGTGCCGTGCGCGCCGCGGTAGGCGCCGGCCACGTTGAAGTAGCGCAGCGAGACGGCGGCCAGGCCGTGGGCGGCGCACTCGCCGGCGATCATGTGGTCGACGGCGAGCTTGGAGGCGCCGTAGGGGTTGGTGGGGGCGGTGGGCGCGTCCTCGCGGATGGGGATCTCCTCGGGCTCGCCGTAGGTGGCGGCGGTGGAGGAGAAGACCAGGGTGCGCACCCCGGCCCCGCGCATCGCGTCCAGCAGCGCCATCGTGCCGCCGACGTTGTTGTGCCAGTACTTCTCGGGGTGGACGACGGACTCGCCGACCTGGGAGCTGGCCGCGAAGTGCAGCACCGCGTCGTAGGAGGCGTCCAGCCAGTCGGCGGCGTCCTGGACGCGCCCCTGGACGAAGTCCGCGCCCGCCGGCACGCCCGCGCGGAAGCCGGTGGACAGGTCGTCCACCACCGTCACCCGGTGTCCGGCCTCCAGCAGGTGCGCCGCGACGACGCTTCCGACGTAGCCGGCCCCGCCGGTCACCAGATACGTGCCGCTCACCGGCTCGCCACCTCCCGCAGTCGCCGCGCCGCGGTCTCGGGCGGCACGTCGTTGATGAAGACCCCCATGCCCGACTCCGAGCCCGCCAGGTACTTCAGCTTCCCGGACGTGCGGCGGATCGTGAAGAGTTCCAGGTGGAGGGCGAAGTCCGTCCGTCCGGCCCAGTCCTTTCCCCCGTCCGGGCCCAGCGGCGCCTGGTGCCAGCCGGAGATGTAGGGGGTGGGCGGCTCGCCGGGGCCGAAGATCCGGTCGAAGCGCCGCAGCAGCTCCAGGTAGACGCCGGGGAACTCGGCGCGGGCGTCCTCGCCCAGTTCCGTCAGGTCCGCTACCCGCCGCCGGGGGTACAGGTGCACCTCGTACGGCCAGCGCGCGGCGTGCGGCACGAAGGCGGCCCAGTGGCCGGTCTCCAGCACCACACGCCGTCCGTCGGCGCGCTCGGCGGCCAGGACGTCGTCGAAGAGGTTGCCGCCGGTGCGTTCCCGGTGGGCGGCGGCCGAGCGCAGCGTCTGCTCGGTGTGCGGGGTGACGAAGGGATAGGCATAGATCTGGCCGTGGGGGTGGCCGAGGGTGACGCCGATCTCCCGGCCCCGGTTCTCGAAGCAGAACACCTGGCGCACGCCCGGCAGCGCCGACAGTTCGGCGGTGCGGTCGGTCCAGGCGTCCAGGACCAGGGCGGCCCGTTCCTCGGTGAGGTCGGCGAAGGAGGCGTCGTGGTCGGAGGTGAAGCACACCACCTCGCAGCGCCCGGCGCCCGGGGCCCGGAGGAACAGGCCGCTTTCGTCCTCGGCCTCCGCCGGCCCCGGGGGGCCGGCCAGGGAGGGGAAGCGGTTCTCGAAGACGGCCACCTCGTAGTCCTCGGCCGGGATCTCCGTCAGCCTGCCGTCACGGGACGGGCACAGGGGGCACTCGTCGGCCGGCGGGTGGTACGTGCGGGCCTGGCGGTGCGCCGTGACCGCGACCCATTCGCCGAGCAGGGGGTCGTGGCGGATCTCCGAGGCGGTGGCGACCGCGTCCAGGGGACGCCGGTCCACGGCGTCGCGTCCCGTGGCACCGCGGTCACCGCGAACGTCGTAGTACACGAGTTCGCGGCCGTCGGCGAGGCGGGTCGGGGTCTTTTTCACGTGGGGTCTCCCTATACTGCGACCCAAACATAATCGAACATAAAAAACCATGAGTGAACATTGACGTCAAGGGGCCTCCCCCCACAGCGGCCCCGTCACGCCACGGAGGCGACCTGCTCATGCCGTCGTACCAGTTGGCCCAGGATCTTCGGCTCCCCACGAACGCCCTGGACTACACGATCCTGGCCATCTACTTCCTCGTCGTCCTCGGAGTCGGGTTCGCCGCCCGGCGCAGCATCAAGACCAGCCTGGACTTCTTCCTCTCCGGCCGCTCGCTGCCCGCCTGGGTCACCGGCCTCGCCTTCATCGCGGCGAACCTCGGCGCGCTGGAGATCCTGGGCATGGCGGCCAACGGCGCGCAGTACGGCGTCTACACCGTGCACTGGTACTGGGTGGGCGCCATCCCGGCGATGGTCTTCCTCGGCCTGGTGATGATGCCCTTCTACTACGGATCCCGGGTGCGCTCGGTCCCCGAGTTCCTGCTGCACCGCTTCGGGCCCTCGTCACACCTGCTCAGCGGCATCCTCTTCTCGGCCGCCTCGGTGCTGATCGCGGGCGTCAACCTCTACGCGCTGGCCATCGTGCTGGAGGCGCTGCTGGGCTGGCCGCAGTGGGTGTCCATCGTGGTCTCGGGCCTGTTCGTGCTGCTCTACATCACCCTGGGCGGCCTGTCCTCGGCCATCTACAACGAGGTCGTGCAGTTCTTCGTGATCCTGGCCGGACTGATCCCGCTGACCGTCCTCGCCCTGATCCGCGTGGGCGGCTGGAGCGGGCTGAGCGACTCGCTCACCGCCTCGCAGGGCGACAACTTCGTCTCCGCCTGGGGCGGGACCGGCATCGGTTCGGACAACCCGCTGGGCGCCAACTGGCTGACCATCGTGCTCGGCCTCGGCTTCGCCCTGAGCTTCGGCTACTGGACGACGAACTTCGCCGAGGTCCAGCGCGCCCTGTCGGCCAAGAACCTCTCCGCCGCCCAGCGCACCCCGCTGATCGCCGCCTTCCCCAAGATCTTCATCCCGGCGATCGTCGTCATCCCCGGTCTGGTCGCGCTGGTGGTGGCGCCGGACATCGGACCGGGAAGCGGACTGGAGTACAACGAGGCGGTCCCCCTGCTCATGCGCGACCTGCTGCCCAACGGCGTGCTGGGCATCGCGGTGACCGGCCTGCTCGCCGCCTTCATGGCCGGCATGGCCGCCAACGTCTCCGCCTTCAACACCGTCTTCACCAACGACATCTGGCGGCCCTACCTGGTCAAGGGCCGCCCGGACTCGTACTACGTGGTCACCGCGCGGGTGGTCACCGCGATCGGCGTGCTGCTGGGCATGGGGACGGCGTTCATCGCGGCGACGTTCAGCAACATCATGAACTACCTCCAGACGCTGTTCTCCTTCTTCAACGTGCCGCTGTTCACCGTCTTCATCATCGGCATGTTCTGGAAGCGGATGACGGCCGCGGCCGGTTTCTGGGGGCTGCTGGCGGGCACCGTCGCGGCGATGGTCAACTACTTCTGGTTCTACCGGGGCGGTCTGCTCGACATCCCCACCGACCAGGGTGCCAACTTCGTCTCCGCCATCGTCGCCTTCGTCGTGGGCACGCTCGTCGTCGTGGTCCTCACCCCCTTCACCAGGCCCAAGCCCGTCGAGCGGCTGGCCGGCCTGGTGTACGGCACCCGGGCCCCCGGTGTGGCCGAGCCCCCGGCCGAGGGCGACGAGGCCTGGTACCGCAGGCCCGCGCTGCTGGGCTGGGGCGCGATCATCCTCGCCGCCCTCTGCTACCTCCCCTTCTCCTTCTGAGCGCCCCGCGCACCGCACAGCGAAGGATGTGATCCACCGTGACGAACGACGGCAACGGCAGCAACGAGGGCCACGGCGGCGACGGTGCGGGCGGTCCGCACGGCGCCCACGAGTACCGCGGCCCCTCGAACCCCCGCACCCCCTC
>NZ_JAKMAY010000168.1:0-12794 GCF_022015835.1 Streptomyces sp. ICN903
CGGCCGGCCGGGCGGAACGGATAGGGTGCGGCCGGGCGCACCGAGACGGCCCGGGGGGATGGATGCCGTTCACACTAAGCCACGCCGCCGCCGCGCTGCCGGGGATCCGCGCGGACGGCAGGGGCCGGGGACCGCTGGTGGCTTCCGCCCTGGTCGCCGGGACGCTGGCCCCGGACGCGGCCTACTACGCGGCCAGCCTCGCCCCGTGGATCATGCGGCTGGGCGAGTACACCCACTCGGTGCTCGGCACGGTCACCGTGGACGTCCTGATCGCGGCGGTGCTGCTGGGGGTGTGGCTGCTGCTGAGGGAGCCGCTGACGGCCCTGCTGCCCGAAGGGGCGCGGGGGCGGGCGTACGCGCTCACCCGCGGCGAGCCCTGGCGCGGCAGGCCGCCCGCCGGCCTCCTGCTGCGGTGCTGGGTCTCCGCGGCACTGGGAGCGGCGACCCACGTCCTGTGGGACTCGTTCACGCACATGGACCGGTGGGGCGTGCGGTGGATCACCGTGCTGGACGAGCGGGTGCTGGGCGTCCCCCTCTACCACCAGCTCCAGTACGGCGGTTCCGCGGTGGCCCTGGTGGTCCTCGCGGCCTTCCTGGTCCGGGCGTGGCGCGGGCTGCCCCACTGCCCGGCGCCCGCGCTGCCCGTCTTCTCGGTCCTGTCCGCGCGCGGCCGGGCCGGCGCGGCGGCGCTGCTGGGCGCGGCGGCGGTGGCGGGCGCCGTCCACCGCTGCGTGAGGCGGGCCGGGGCGGAGCCGGAGGCGGTCCCCTGGGACGGGTACGTGCCCACCGCGCTGTTCGGCGCGGGCGCCGGGCTCGCGCTCGCCCTGCCGCTGTACGCGGTGGCACTGCGGGCGGTGGCGGCGGCGCGGAAGCGCCGTACGGCCCGCGCGTCCGGCGCCGGTGCGTCCCGCACGCCCGGCACGGCCCGCACGCCCGGCACGGAGGAGCCGGCCGGCCGGCGGCCCGTCAGCGGCTGAGCGGATCGCGGTGCAGCAGCCGCACCCGCCCCTCCAGCATCGCGCCCAGACCCTCCACCGCGCAGACGGCCGGCTGCTCGGCGACGTGCACCGGCATCCCGGTGGCCTGCCGCAGCATCGAGTCCAGCCCCGGCAGCATCGCGCTGCCGCCGACCAGCATGATCCCGCGGTCGGCGAGGTCGGCCACCAGGTCGGGCTGGCACTGGCGCAGCACACCGCGGATGGCGTCCACCATCGCCGTCAGCGGGGGCCGGATGGCGGCACGCACGCTCTCGGTGTCCACGTTCACCGTGCGGAACAGCCCGGTGGACACGTCCCGGCCGTACACCTCGGCCTCGGTCTGCTCGGACGGCGCGACGGACAGCGCCAGATGCAGCGGGTGGACCGCCTGGTTGGGGAGCATCAGCTCGTGCTGGTTGCGCAGGTGCTGGACGACGGCGCGGTCGATGACCTCGCCGCCGACCGGCACCGTCTCGGAGGCGACGATCGACCCCAGCGAGAGCACCGCGACGTGCGAGGTGGCCGCGCCGCACATCACGATCATGGTGGCCTCGGGCTCCTCCACGGGCAGCCCGGAGCCGACGGCCGCCGCGATGAGGCTGTCCACCAGCTCCACCCGCCGCGCGCCCATCCCGGTGAGCGTCTCGATCGCGGCGCGCTGGACGAGCGGCTCGGCGTCGTGCGGGATGCACACGGCGGCACGCAGCATCGGCTTGCGCCGCCAGGCCCGGCGGATGCGGTCGCCCACCAGGGCGCGCAGCATCCGCCGGGCCATGTCGATGTCCACCACGGTCCCGCCCGACACCGGCCGCACCACCCGGATGTGCTCGGGGGTGCGGCCCACCATCCGCTCGGCCGGGGCGCCGACCGCGATCAGGGCCCCGGAGCGGGTGTTGACGGCGACGGCCGACGGCGCGTCCACGATGACGCCGAACCGTTTGAGGTAGACCCGGGTCCTGGCCGCGCCGAGGTCGACGGCTACGGAACAGCGGCTCAGTTGCTCAAGACTGACGGTCACAGCGGCATCTCCCCGGACATGGCTCGATACGGGCCGCCGCCCGGCGGCCCCGATTCTCATCGTGGGGGCCGGGCGGCGGTACCGCGCGCTGGACTGATCCGGATGGGCGAGGGCCGCCGCGGGTGCCCCGGCGGCCGAGTTCCGCGTACCGCCGGGAAGGTGATGGCCGGTCAGGAGGCGGGGCCGGGCACGGCCGGCTCCCCGGCGTCCCGCCCGGACCGCGTGTCCGGCTGCGCGCCGGCCCACGCTTCGGCCCGCGCTCCGAACTGGGTGCGGTACAGCTCCCGGTAGCGTCCGCCCGCCGCCATCAGCGTCTCGTGGGTGCCGCGCTCGACGATCCGGCCCTCCTCCACGACCAGGATCAGGTCCGCGGCCCGGACAGTGGACAGGCGGTGGGCGATCACCACGGAGGTGCGGCCGCGCAGCGCCTCCGCCAGCGCCTCCTGGACCGCCGCCTCGGAGGTGGAGTCCAGATGCGCGGTCGCCTCGTCGAGGATCACCACCCGCGGCCGGGCCAGCAGCAGCCGGGCGATGGTCAGCCGCTGCCGCTCGCCGCCGGACAGGCGGTAGCCGCGCTCGCCGACGACCGTGTCCAGCCCGTCGGGCAGGGAGGCGATCAGCCCGTCGAGCCGGGCGCGGCGCAGCGCGTCCCACAGTTCGTCCTCGCTCGCGCCGGGCCGGGCGAACAGCAGGTTGGAGCGGATCGACTCGTGGAAGAGGTGGCCGTCCTGGGTGACCATGCCGAGTGTGGCGCGCAGGGAACGGAAGGTCAGATCACTTACGTCCACGCCGCTGAGCCGCACCGCGCCGCCGTCCGCGTCGTAGAGCCGCGGCACGAGCTGGGCGATGGTGGACTTGCCCGCGCCGGAGGAGCCGACCAGCGCCACCATCTGCCCCGGCTCGGCGCGGAAGGACACCTGGTGCAGCACCTGCTCGCCGCCGCGCGCGTCGAGGACGGCGACCTCCTCCAGGGAGGCCAGGGAGACCTTCCCGGCCGACGGGTAGGCGAAGTCCACGCGGTCGAACTCCACCGACACCGGGCCGTCGGGCACTTCGCGGGCGTCCTCGCGCTCCTCGATCAGCGGCCTGAGATCCAGCACCTCGAACACGCGCTGGAAGCTGACGAGCGCGCCCATCACCTCCACCCGCGCGCCGGCCAGCGCGGTCAGCGGGGCGTAGAGCCGGGTGAGCAGCAGGGCCAGGGCCACCACCGCGCCGGGGTCGAGCCGGCCGCGCAGCGCGTACCAGCCGCCGAGCCCGTAGACCAGGGCCAGCGCCAGGGCGGAGACGACGGTGAGCGCGGTGAGGAAGACGTGCTGGACCATGGCGGTGCGCACCCCGATGTCGCGCACCCGCCGGGCGCGTGCCGCGAACTCCTCCGACTCCTCCCGCGGCCGCCCGAACAGCTTGACCAGGGTGGCGCCGGGGGCGGAGAAGCGCTCGGTCATCTGAGTGCCCATGGCCGCGTTGTGGGCCGCCGCCTCGTGCGAGAGGCGGGCCAGCCGGGATCCCATGCGCCGCGCGGGCAGCACGAACACCGGCAGCAGCACCAGGGCGAGCAGCGTGACCTGCCAGGACAGCCGCACCATGACCACCAGGGTGAGAAGCAGGGTGACGAGGTTGCCGACCACCGAGGAGAGGGTGTTGCTGAAGGCCCGCTGGGCGCCGATGACATCGTTGTTCAGCCGGCTGACCAGTGCGCCGGTGCGGGTGCGGGTGAAGAAGGCGACCGGCATCCGCTGGACGTGGTCGAAGACGGCCGTGCGCAGGTCCAGGATCAACCCCTCGCCGATGCGCGCCGACAGCCACCTGGCCAGCAGTCCGATCGCCGCCTCGGCCACCGCCACGACCGCGATCAGGGCGGCGAGCCGGCCGACCGTGCCTGTCGCCGAGCCCGCCACGATCGCGTCGACCACCCGGCCCGCGAGCAGCGGGGTGGCCACGGCCAGTGCCGCCGAGACGGTGCTGAGCAGCAGGAACAGTGCCAGACGCCGCCGGTGCGGGCGGGCGAAGCCCGCGATGCGGCGCAGGGTGGCGCGGGACAGCGCGAAGGAGTGTCGCTGTCGCTCCTGCGGTGCGTGGCGCGCCTGGTACAGGGCGTTCCACGCGGCGGATTCCATACTCATCGCGGATCCTCACGTCGTCGTTGCCGTGGCCTGGACCGTAGGGCTTCAAGTCGGCTTGAGGTCAAGGGCGGACGGGGTCCGGACGCGGCCGTTCAGCCGGTGGGACAGGGTTCCGCTACGGGTGCCCGCCGGGGGATCATTTCGGAGACCACCGGTGGGCCGGCGATGGACCACCGACCACCCGGGCGGACTGCGAGCGGCCGGCGCCGCCGACCTGCGGCACCGGCCCGCCTCCTCTCCGCCACCGCCAACTGACCACTGGCTCGCAAGGGGGAAACATGACCGCCATCGACGTACCCGAGGACCGGCTCCGGGAGGACCGGCTCTTCTCCGCCCTCGCCAATCCGACCCGGCGCGAGGTGCTGAGGCTGCTGCGGGTGAAGGGGCCGCAGCCCGTGCAGCGGCTGGCCGACCACTTCGACATGCGCAGGCCGAGCCTGTCGGAGCACCTGAAGGTGCTCCGGGAGGCCGGTCTGGTCAGCGAGCGGCGCAAGGGGAGGGAGAGGCACTACCGGCTGGAGGCCGGACCGCTCAGCGAGGTGCAGCACTGGCTGGGCCCGTACGAGCGGTTCTGGCGCGGGATGGAGGATCTGGAGGACCTGCGCGGCCTCCTGGACAGGGGGCCCGGCGGCACCGGCGCCTGAACGGCGCGACGGCCGGCGCGTGCGCGGCGGGACGGGGCGGGGAACGCGCGCCGTCCCGCCGCCTGAGCGCGGACCACGCGCGGACCGGCCTCTCGACAGGTTGTCATGACGCCGTGACAGGCTGTCGTGCACGTGCATCTTCACGTGCATCAGCACATGAACGGCGTTATGATCCAGGCTGGTTGACCGATTCAGCCCCTGACGCACCCGCCCGCCGCCCCCGACCGCACAGCCGGGAGAGTCCGATGCCCCACGCATACAACGGCATGGCAGCCAGGGACCTCCACGGGGTCGTCTGGCAGAAGAGCAGACACAGCAACTCGCAGGGAGCGTGCGTGGAGTTCGCCAAGCTCCCCGGCGGAGAGGTGGCCGTACGGAACTCGCGCTATCCGGACGGCCCCGCACTGGTCTACACCCCGGCCGAGGTCGAGGCGATGCTGCTCGGCGTCAAGGACGGCGAGTTCGACCACCTCATACAGGACTGACGCCGGATCCCCGCCCGGGGTTCACCCTGAACAGCGCCCAGACCACTTTTCCGGGCATGGCGCCGGCCATCGGCTGCCAGCCCCAGTCGTCGCTGAAGGACTCGACGAGGAAGAGGCCGCGCCCGGACTCCGCCGTGTCGTCGAAGAACTCCCCGCCGGAACCCCCGCCGAACTCACCGTCGAGTTCGTCGCCGAAATCGCAGCCGATGCCGCCGAGTTCGACGGTGAACCCCTCGCCGGGCCTCTTCGCCACGGGCGCCTTTCCGCTGGGATCGCGCACGGCGCACACCAGGCGGCCGGACCAGTGCATCAGGTGGAGCCGCACGGGCGGGTCCAGGATTTCGCCGGGGACGGCGCCCGGCACGCCGTGGCGCAGGGCGTTGGTCACCAGCTCCGAGACCACCAGGGCCACGGTGTCGAAGTGCCCGGCCAACCGCCAGCGCAGCAGTACGTTCCGGGTGAACTCACGGGCGGTCTTCACCGCCTCGTAGCGCGGCTGGAGCGCGCAGGAGGCCGAACCGGAGAGCGCGTCGGGGTCGAGCGACGGGAAGTCATGCCATAACCGGTCGAGCACGGTCGGTCCTTCGGTCCCCATGACGAGACACTCCTGGCATTGCGGCGGCCATGGCCCTGGCGGACCCCGTCAGCGGTGGTGCTCCGTATCGCGTTCCGCTCGTTGCGCTGCGTCGGTGGATCGTGTGCATGCCCAAGTGCCCCGGTCCCGCTTGCACTTGTGCTTTCCCCATGGTTCCCAATGCTCACAGCAGATGCAAGGGCAGATGCACGTGCACGAAGGACTTTCGATTCTGTGTAACCGCCTGGGCACACAACGAAGGCATTGGTGGCAGACTGCACTGGTGCAGGGGTGGAGAGCTGAACACAAACAGGAGCATTCCCGGTGAAAAACGGAGTGAACGGGGCCAACGGGTCGAGTGGGTCCATGGTGCGCCGCATCCTGCTCGGTTCCCAGCTGCGGCGGCTCCGCGAGTCCCGCGGGGTCACCCGGGAGGCGGCCGGATATTCCATCCGGGCCTCCGAATCGAAGATCAGCCGCATGGAGTTGGGGCGTGTGAGCTTCAAGGCGCGGGACGTGGCGGACCTGCTCACGCTGTACGGCATCACCGACGAGGCCGAGCGCGAGCCGCTGCTGAGCCTCGCCCGTGAGTCCAGCGTCGCGGGCTGGTGGCACAACTACAGCGACGTGCTGCCGAACTGGTTCCAGACGTACGTCGGCCTGGAGGGCGCGGCCTCGCACATCGGCGTCTACGAGGTGCAGTTCGTCTCCGGACTGCTCCAGACGGAGGACTACGCGCGGGCGGTCGTCACCAGCGGCCACCGGTCGGGGCTGTCGCCCGAGGAGGTCGACCGCCGTGTCGCCCTGCGCCTGGAGCGCCAGAAACTGCTGCTGTCCGAGCAGGCCCCGAGGTTCCGCTGCGTGCTGGACGAGGCCGCGCTGCGCCGCCCCTACGGCGGCCGCGAGGTGATGGACGCCCAGCTGCGGCACCTCGCGGAACTCTCCGAACTGCCCCACGTCACGCTCCAGGTGATGCCGTTCGACACCGGCGGACACCCGGCCGAGAGCGGGGCGTTCACGCTGCTGCGCTTCCCCGAGTCGGAGATCTCCGACATCGTCTACCTGGAGCACCTCACCAGCGCCCTCTACGTCGACAAGCCGGAGGAGGTCGCCCAGTACGAGGACGTCCTCGACCGCCTGCTGCGGGACAGCCTCGACCCGGAGGACACCCGCGCGCTCCTCCACCGGGTCCGCGGGCAGATCTGACCGGTCCGGCCGGCGGACGGCGTCCCGGCCGGGGTGCGCGGGACGCCGCCGGCGCCGGAGGGGAATCCGGCCGGAGGAAGCGGAAGGCCGGGAGGGCATTGAGGACAGAAGTCGTCCCCAAGACCTCATAGCGTCGTTGTCGGTGAAGGGCCGGAAGGCGGCCCGATGACCGACGTGTGAGGAGACCCCCATGCCCGTTCCTGTCGTTTCCGAGAACCGCGGCGACGAGCGCGGAGCCCTGCTCGCCTATCTGGACGCCCAGCGCGGCGGCATCCGCCGGGCCCTCCACGGCCTCACCGACGAGCAGGCGCGCAGCAGGCCGACCGTGAGCGCCTTCTCCCTGGCCGGCATCCTCAAGCACGTCGCGGTGGGCGAGCAGAGCGCGCTGGCGACGATGCGCGGCGAGCCCTTCGACTTCGAGGCCAGTGTGAAGCGGTGGGAGGAGGGCCTGGCCGTCAGGGACGACGAGACGGTCGAGGAGCTGCTGGATCTCTACGAGCGGGTGGCGCGCGAGACCGAGGAGACGGTCCGGGCGCTGCCCTCCCTCGACGACACCTTCGAGGCCCCCAAGATGCCCTGGGACGAGGGCGGGCCCCGCTCCTGGCGCTGGGGCCTGCTCCACCAGATCGAGGAGACCGCCCGGCACGCCGGGCACGCCGACATCATCCGCGAGACGATCGACGGCAAGGGCGCCTTCGACCTGGTCTTCGGGACGGGCGCGCTGCCGGAGCCGGACTGGTCGTCCTTCCGGTGACCTCCCGGGCCCGCGCCCGCCGCCGCCCGTCTACGCTGGTCGGCGGCGGGCGCCGGGAGGACCGGTGAGCCGGTGGGTCGGTGAGGGGACGGTGGTGTCGGCGGTGTCGGCGATCCGGTTGCTGGTGCTGGGCGCGGTCCGCCAGCACGGGCGCGCACACGGCTACCAGGTCCGCAACGACCTGGAGTTCTGGGGCGCGCACCAGTGGTCCAGCGCCAAGCCGGGTTCGATCTACCACGCGCTCAAGCAGATGGCGAAGCAGGGCCTGCTGACCGCCCACGGCACCGAGCCGAGCACGGCCGGCGGCCCGCCGCGCACCGAGTACGAGCTGACCGCGGCCGGCGAGGCGGAGTACCAGCGGCTGCTGCGCTGGGCGCTCACGGCGCACGACGAGAAGCCGGACGTGCTCACGGCCGGGGTCGGCTTCATCGTCGACCTGCCGCGCCGGGAGGCGATCGAACTGCTCGGGCGGCGCGTGGCGGCGCTGGAGGAGTGGAGCGCCGAGGTCGCCGGGGAGTGGACGCCCCCGGGCGCCCCGGAGGAGTGGGGCCACATCGGCGAGGTCATGAGGCTGTGGGTGCACAACGCCACCAGCGGCGCGGAGTGGACCCGGGGCCTGATCGAGCGCCTGGAGAAGGGCGCGTACGTGATGGCGGGCGAGGGCGAGCGGTCGGTGGAGGTGCTGCCCGAGGGCGTGGAGAACCCCTACGCGGAGCGTCCGCACGACCGCCCACGCGACTGACGCGGCGCAGGCGCCGCGCTCCGGCGCCTGCAACGCATCTCACACCCGACGGCCACCTTCACGCCCCCTTCCGGAAGGGTGCCCGGCCGTATCCTCGCTGAGGAGGAACGGACATATCCCGCCCGGAACGGGAAGCCTGACGTCCGTGCGAGAAGACGACTGGAGGCGTGAGGAGCGACGAGCTTGGCCCTGGAGACCACGAGGAACAGCACGGTGACCGAGACCGGCCGTCCGGAGGACCGCAGGTCCGCACCGGAGGAGACCCACAGCGCCTTCGCCCCGCCCTCCGGCGTACCACTGGCGTCCCCGTACTCCGAGGACGAGCATCCCACCTCCGAGTTCGCCGTCCCCGAGGGGCTGAGGGCCCCCGCGCCGCCGCCGGAGGACGAGCACCCCACCTCCGAGTTCGCCGTGCCCGAGGGCGTGCGCAAGGCGTCGGCCTTCGAGCCCGGATCCGCCTTCACCCCGCCCGAGGGCATCCCGGTGATCAACAACCTGGTGCGGCCGGGTGCGCCCTGGCAGGACCGGATGCGCACCATGGTCCGGATGCCGCTGGGGGAGCGGCCGATACCCGAACGGCCACGGCGCACCGACGAGGAGGACGCGGACACCGGGCCTTCGGCGCCCCGTGTGCTCGACCTGACCCTGCGCATCGGCGAGCTGCTGCTCGCGGGCGGCGAGGGCGCCGAGGACGTCGAGGCGGCGATGTTCGGGGTGGCCCACGCGTACGGGCTGGACCGCTGCGAACCGACGGTCACCTTCACCCTGCTGACGATCACCTACCAGCCGTCGCTGGTGGACGACCCGGTCTCGCTGAGCCGTACGGTCCGCCGCCGCGGCACCGACTACAACCGGCTGTCGGCGGTCTACCGCCTGGTGGCCGACATCACCGACGGCGACGTGACGCTGGAGGAGGCGTACGGCCGCCTCGCCGAGATCCGCCGCAACCGCCACCCGTACTCCAAGGGCGCGCTCACCGTCGCCAGCGGTCTGCTGGCGGGCGCCGCGTCCACCCTGGTGGGCGGCGGCTGGCTGGTCTTCCTCCTGGCCGCGCTCGGCGCGATGCTCGGCGACCGGCTCGCCTGGTTCTTCTCCCAGCGCGGGCTGCCGGAGTTCTACCAGTTCGTGGCGGCGGCGATGCCGCCCGCGGTGCTGGGGGTGCTGGTCCAGCTGTTCGCCGCGGACCTCGGCCTGGTCATCAGGGCGTCCGCGGTCGTCACCGGCGGCCTGTTCCCGCTGATCCCCGGTAGAGCGCTGGTGGCCGCCGTGCACGACGGGCTGACCGGCTTCTACATCACGGCCTCGGCCCGTCTGCTGGAGGTCGTCTACCTGGTCGTCGGCATCGTCTGCGGTGTGCTGCTGGTGCTCTACATCGGCTCCGAGATGGGCGCCGAGTTCGACCCGGAGGGCCTGGACATCCGCAGCCGGCCGCTGGTCCAGCTCCTGGCGGCGATGCTGCTGGCGCTGACCTTCTGCGTCCTCCTCCAGCAGGAGCGCTCCACCGTGCTGCTCGCCACGCTCAACGGCGGCGTCGCCTGGCTGGTGTACGGCGCGATGACCGACGTCGGCGAGATCGACCCCGTCGCGGCGACCGCGGCGGCGGCGGGCCTGGTGGGCCTGTTCGGGCAGCTGATGTCGCGCTACCGGTTCGTCTCGGCACTGCCGTACATCACGGCGGCCATCGGCCCGCTGCTGCCCGGTAGCGCCATCTACTTCGGGCTGATCGGCATCGCCCAGGGGGACCTGGACCACGGTCTGCCGAACCTGTCGAAGGCGGCCGCCCTGGCGCTGGCGATCGCGATCGGCGTCAACCTGGGGAACGAGCTGGCCCGCCTGTTCATCAAGGTGCCGGGCCAGGAGACCCCGCTGCCGGGGCGGCGCGCGGCCAAGCGCACCCGCGGCTTCTGATCCCGTCCCCCGCGGACGGGGCACGCCCGCACGACGGGGCACGTCCCGAAGACGGGCCGTGCCCCGGGGCGTACGCGGCGCGGCGGCCGCGTACGCCCCGGGGCACGGGGAGCCCGGGTCGGGTCCGCCCGGGGCGGCCCCGGCGGGCTCAGTGGTGGCCGCCGCCCGAAGCCTCCAGGCGCTTGATCGAGGCCTCGACCTCGGCCTCGGCGTCGGCACGGCCGACCCAGTCCGCGCCCTCGACGGACTTGCCGGGCTCCAGGTCCTTGTAGACCTCGAAGAAGTGCTGGATCTCCAGCCGGTCGAACTCGCTCACGTGGTGGATGTCGCGCAGGTGCTCCATGCGCGGGTCGGACGCGGGCACGCACAGCAGCTTGTCGTCGCCGCCGGCCTCGTCCGTCATGCGGAACATGCCGATCGCCCGGCACTTGATGATGCAGCCGGGGAAGGTCGGCTCCTCCAGCAGCACCAGCGCGTCCAGCGGGTCTCCGTCCTCACCCAGGGTGTTGTCGACGAAGCCGTAGTCGGCCGGGTACACGGTGGAGGTGAACAGGTGCCGGTCGAGCCGGATGCGACCGGTCTCGTGGTCCACCTCGTACTTGTTCCGCGAACCCTTCGGGATCTCGATGACGACGTCGAACTCCAAGGGAGACTCCTCCGTATGCTTCAGCACTCGTCAGTGGCCCGGGGGCTTCCCCCGGAGAGCGGCGGTGTGGTGGTTAAGTGTCCCTCACGCAGGTGTGTGGTCGCGAAAGGGGCTGGTCCGAGGTGCGGGACACATGGCGGGTGGCGGCCGGTTCCGCCGCCGCCGGACTCGCGGTCGCGGTGACGGCTGTGGCCGTCGCCGGACCCTGGGACTCCGGCCAGCGTACGACCGAGCGGGCCCGCGCCGCCTCCTGGGACCGCGGCAGTGGCGCGGACCACACGGGAGCGGGCCTCGCCGGCGGCCCCGCCCCGGCGCCCAGCGCCGCCGAGGTGCTCACCGCCCTGGGCGCGGCCCCCGCCGGGGAGGGCCGGGAGGGCAGGGGCGGCCGGGGAGAGGAGGCCGCCGGCGAGGCCGCGCCGGAGCCGGGCGAGGCGCCCGCCCCCGACCCCGACGCGCTCGCCGACGTCCTCCGGCCGCTGCTGGAGGACGGCGTCCTGGGCACGCTCCGCACCGCCTCGGTGGTGGACGTGGCCACCGGGCGGGAGCTGTACGGCGCCCGGGCCGGCCGGGGCGTCGCGCCCGCCTCCACCGTGAAGATCGCAACGGCGGTCGCCGCCCTGTCGGCCCTCGGACCGGACCACCGCATCCCCACCCGGGTGGTGTGGGACGCGGACGGCGAGCGGGTCTTCCTGGTCGGCGGCGGCGATCCCACGGTCACCCCCGCCGCGCTGCGGCGGCTGGCCGACGCCACCGCCCGGGAGCTGAGGGAGCGCGGTGTGAAGCGGGTCGAACCGGCCTACGACGTCTCGCTCTACTCCGGGCCCGTCCGCCACCCGATCGGGCCGAACGAGAACATCGCGCCGGTCGTCGCGCTGATGGTGAACGAGGGCCGCCTGGACGACAGCACCCGCGGGCCCGCCCCCCGCTCCGGTGACCCGGCCCGGGACGCCGCCGGGATCTTCACCGACCGCCTGCGCGAACGCGGTGTCGGAATCGAGGGCCCCGAGCGGCCCGGCCGCGCCCGCAAGGCGCCGCGGGGCGCCGAGGAGCTGGCCGTCCACCGCTCCGCGCCGCTGGCGGAGCTGGTGGAGCGGATGATGGTCCACAGCGACAACGACATCGCCGAGGCCCTCTTCAGGCAGACCGCCGTCGCGCGCGGCGAGCCCGCGAGCTTCGCCGGCGCCGGACGGGCGGTGCGCGCGCAGCTCGCCGGGTACGACCGGACGCTGCCGCTGAAGGGCGCCCGCTTCGCCGACGGCAGCGGGCTGGACCGGTCCGGCAGGGTCTCGGCCGGCCTGCTGACCCGGCTGCTGGTCCTCGCCGCCGATCCCGCCCGCCCCGAACTGCGGTCCGCGCTGACGGGGCTGCCCGTGGCCCGTTTCAGCGGCACGCTCGGCGGCCGCTACGACGACGAGGCGACCCGCACCGGAGCGGGCCTGGTCCGCGCCAAGACCGGCACGCTGACCGGGATCAACACCCTGGCGGGCACGGTCGTGGACGCCGACGGCAGGCTCCTGGCCTTCGCCTTCACGGCGTCGGGCACCACCGACCGCTACGGCGCCCACGAGGCCCTGGACCGGCTCGCCGCCGCCCTGGCCGACTGCGGCTGCCGCTGACCGGCCCGGCCGGCTGCTCCGCCCCGGGTCCTTCCCGAGTCCGCCCCGGGTCCTTCCCGAATCCGCCCCGGGTTCCTTCGGGGTCCGCCCGGCCCCGC
>NZ_JAKMAY010000169.1:0-12770 GCF_022015835.1 Streptomyces sp. ICN903
CCCTCCCTGCGGCGCGCGTACAGCGCGCGTACAACAACCGTGCCTGCGGGGATGACCTGAGGTGACCGGGTCGCGACGATCGGTTGCGCCGGTGTAGCGTGCCGATCAAAGAACTCGACCCCCGGCGGTGCGCCAACACCGGTCGGGGGTCTGACCACCGATCGACAGGACCTCGATCCATGGCTGCACAAGACCTTAGCGCCGGCATGCCCGCGCACAAGCACCCCATGGCGTCACCGGGCTACGGAAAGCGCACCGCGCCCGGCCAACGGCCGCGTACGGCGGCCGACTTCGCGCACCTGCCCCGGCGCGAGGCGTCCGTCGCCGCCTACCTCGACCGGCTGCCCGACGGCGCCGACATCTCCGTGAAGATGCTGGCCAAGGTGCTGCCGGACTACGGCCAGTGCGCGCTGGGCACGGTGCTGCGACGGCTGTCGGAGGCCGGGCACCTGCGGCGCGGGCGCGAACACATCACCGGCGGCGGCAGCCCGCGCTGGGTGACGCGCACGTACTTC
Source organism: Streptomyces sp. ICN903 (assembly GCF_022015835.1). Taxonomy (NCBI): domain Bacteria; kingdom Bacillati; phylum Actinomycetota; class Actinomycetes; order Kitasatosporales; family Streptomycetaceae; genus Streptomyces; species Streptomyces sp. ICN903. The sequence continues at coordinate 516 of NZ_JAKMAY010000169.1, forward strand.
TCGCGGACGGCGCGCGGCGACGCGTGGTGGGCGGCGTTCCTGGCGGGGGAGCACCCGGGGGACGAGCCCGCACCCGCGTCCGTACCCGCACCCACAGCCGGAGCCGCGCCCGCCCGGGAGACGGCACCCGCGCCCGAGCCCGTACGGCCGCCGCGTTCGCGGGCGTACGGCGTGCTGGCCGGGCTCGGCCGCGCCGAGCCGCGCATGGCGCTCTCGGCCGCCGACTGCGCGGCCCTGGAGGAGCTGGCCGGGCAGTGGCTGGAGCGCGGGGCGGACGAGCGGCAGCTCACCGGCGCGCTGACCGCCGGGCTGCCGCCGGAGGTCCATCACCCGGCCGCCCTCGCCCGCAGGCGGCTGACCGACAAGCTCCCGCCCGAGCCCGTACCCGCACCCGAGCCGGCGTCCGCGCCCGGCCCCGCCTCCGGATCGCCGGGACCGGCCGTGCTGCGGATGGCGGAGTGCACGGTGTGCGGCGTCCCGGGCCGCCCCGAGGCCCTTCCCGGCGGCCTGTGCCGCGACTGCCGGGGTCTGCCACAGGCCGCCCCGGCCGGTCCCCCGCCCGCCGAGGTCAGAGCGCGCGTCGACCGCCTGCGCGCCGCCGCCAGGGCGAGGTGCTGACGTGGGACGGGAGGCCCGGATGCTGGTGGAGGAGTTCGAGCGGATCGAACGGCCGCGCCCGAGACGGTCTGGCTGGAGTTCGTCCGCGGCCGGCTGGTGGTGAAGCCGGGGGCGGACGGTGCCCGGGGCGCGATCCTCGTTCACCTGGTCAGAGAGTTCCTGGCGGAACGCCCCGAGTCGGTGCTCTACCCGTACCGGGGCCTGAAGGTGGGGGCGGGCCGGGAGGACCGGGCCCGTCCCGACGGGACTCTCGCGCCCGGTGGGCACTTCGCGGGGGACGGGGAGTGGTCCGAGCCCGGCGGTGTGCTGATGACCGCCGAGATCACGACGGGCGACCCGGACACCGACCGGCGTGACCGGGTGGAGAAGCGAGACGCCTACGCGGCGGCGGGCATCCCTGTCCACCTCCTCGTCGACCGCGACGACCACAGCGTCACCGTGCACTCCGAGCCGGAGGGCGGCACGTACCGGAGCCGGACGACACGGCCGTACGGGGCCGTGGTGGAGATCCCCGACCCGGTCGGGATCACGCTGCGGACGGAGAAGCTCAAGGACTACGCCTGACGTGCCCGCCGGGGCCGCCCGCCGGGGCCGCCCGGCGGGCTACGGGTGGAAGACCGCGCGTACGCAGCCGTCCTTCTTGTGCTTGAACATGTCGTAGCCCTTGGCGGCCCGGTCCAGGGACATGGTGTGGGTGGCCAGGTGGGCGGTGCTGATCTCGCCGGCCGCGATGCGCTCCAGCAGCATCGGGATGTAGCGCTGGCCGTGCATCTGCGCGCCGCGCAGGGTCAGCCCCTTGTTGACGACCATGCCGAGCGGGAACTTGTCGACCGCTCCGGCGAAGACGCCCAGCACGAAGACGGTGCCGCCCTTGCGGCAGGCGTGGATGGCCTGGCGCACGGCGGTGGGGCGGTCGGTCTGGAGGCGGAGCTGGTGCTTGGCCTGGTCGTAGAGGTAGCCCGGCCCGTTGCTGTGGGCCTCCATGCCGACGGCCTCGATGCACACGTCCGGGCCCCGGCCGCCGGTGCGCTCGCGCAGTTCGGCGGCGACGTCGGTGGAGGTGTAGTCGATGGTCTCGGCGCCGGTGTACGTCTCGGCCATCGCCAGCCGCTCGGGGTAGCGGTCGATGCAGATGACGCGCTCGGCGCCCTTGAGGACGGAGGCCCGCGCCGTCATCTGGCCGACCGCGCCGCAGCCCCACACCGCCACCACGTCGCCGGGCCTCACCCCGCCGAGGTCGGCGCCCATCCAGCCGGTGGGGACGGAATCGGAGGCGAACAGCGCGCTGAGGTCGTCGACGCCCTCGGGGACGGAGAAGGCGCCGTAGTCGGCGAAGGGGACGCGCACGTACTCGGCGTGGCTGCCGCGGATGCCGCCCATGGCATGCGAGTAGCCGAAGATCCCGGCGGTCTCGTAGCCGAAGAGGGCCTGGCCGATGCCGGGGTTGGTGTTGGTGTTGTCGCACAGCGACCACATGTCGTTCTGGCAGTACCAGCAGCGGCCGCAGCCGATGAAGGAGCACACCACGACCCGGTCGCCGACCCGGTGGCGGCGCACCCCGGAGCCGGTCTCGACCACCTCGCCGACGAACTCGTGCCCGATCACGTCACCGGGCCGCATGGCGGGGATGTAGCCGCCGATGAGGTGCAGGTCGGACCCGCAGGTGGTGCTCAGCAGCAGCCGCACGACGATGTCCTGGTCGTTGCGGATCTCCGGTTCGGGGATCTGCTCGACCGACAGCTTGTTGACGCCTTCCCAGCACAGAGCCCTCACAGCACTCCCTCCCCGCCGGCGCGCTTCGACGCCAGTCCGACGGCCTTGCCCCCGACGGTGTCGCCGCGTCCGGTCGGCGGCGCGTCCGGCAGCATCACCTCACCGGCCTCCAGCAGGGACTTGGCCTCGCGCAGTGCCCGCCGCACTCCCTGGCGCGGGTCCTTGCCCGCGAGCCGGGACGGCAGTGAGGCGGAGGCGGGCGGCGCGGGTTCGCGCAGCCGGGCGGCCAGTTCGGTGCCGCGGTCGCCGGGGGCGGGCCGTACGGTGATCTCCAGCGCGTCGCCGAACTCGTCCAGGGGGCTGGGCGGGGTGTCGCGGGGCATCACGTCGGTCGGTGCGCGGTTGATGGTCACGACCATCCAGCGGCTGCCGTTCTCCCGCGCCCTGCGCCGTGCGGTCGCGGCCCCGCGCAGGGCCGCCGCGCCGGCCCCGGCGCCCGCGAGGACCAGTGCCGTGCGTGCCAGTCGGTTCATGGCCTTCCGCCTCCCGCTCCGTCTGCCGTCGTCGCCGTCCGTACCGTCCTTGCAGGGCTGTCCGTGGTACCCCCGGACGGCGGCGGCCATGCGCGGGGCGGGAGAGGGACGGGACAGGGTGTCCGAACGGCCCGGTGCTCACCCCTACGGGCGATGGAACGGGGAAGTCGCCGGGTAGGCTGACGAAGTCGGCGAGGATACGGCTCATGGGAGCGGTGATGAGTGCCGAGCCCGAGTACGCGTGGCCGCGACCGCCGGCGGGCGGGTACACCACCGAGGACCTGGACCGGATTCCCGATCTGCCCCCGCACACGGAGCTGATCGACGGGAGCCTCGTCTTCGTGAGTCCGCGGACCAAGTTCCACATGCGCGCGATGCGCCTGCTGGAGCACCGCCTTCTCCACGCCGCCCCGCCCGAGCTGGAGGTCGTTCGGGAGATGACCGTCACTCTCGGGAAGCGGGACCGTCCGGAACCGGACGTCCTGGTCGCACATGCGGACGCCGACACCGGCCCGCGGCAGACCGGTTACCGCCCCGAGGACGTCGTGCTGGCCGTCGAGGTGGTGTCGGACGACTCCGGGGCGCGCGACCGCGAGACCAAACCGCGCAAGTACGCCGCGGCCGGGATCCCGCACTTCTGGCGGGTGGAGGCGGGAAAGGACGGCTGGAGCCCCGTCGTGTACGTCTTCGAGCTGGAGCCCGCCACCCGCACCTACGCCGTGACCGGCATCCACCACGAGCGGCTGAAAACGGATGTACCGTTTCCGGTGGATATCGACCTGACCGCGGTCGCGCGGCGGGTGTGAGGTGCGCAACGTTCCCGTGTGAAGAGCCCGTGAGCGGGCAGGGGTGCCCGCTGAGCCGGTGCGACGTGGCGCCGCGCCGCGCTGCTTGTGGGCGGTACATCTCACGATGTGGTAGAGGCGGGGTCGAAAAGGCCTGCTCGGTAAACTGAAGCGACCGCTGGGCTCCTGTACGGGGGCCCCGGAAGACAGATTACGAGGAGCGCACGTGGGCCTTGTCGTGCAGAAGTACGGCGGCTCCTCCGTTGCCGATGCCGAGGGCATCAAGCGCGTTGCCAAGCGAATCATCGAAGCCAAGAAGAACGGCCACCAGGTGGTCGTCGTGGTTTCGGCGATGGGTGACACGACGGACGAGCTGATCGATCTCGCTGGAGAGGTGTCCCCGGTCACATCGGGGCGCGAGTTCGACATGCTGCTGACCGCCGGGGAGCGGATCTCCATGGCCCTGCTGGCGATGGCGATCAAATCCCTCGGCCACGAGGCGCAGTCGTTCACCGGTAGCCAGGCGGGCGTCATCACCGACTCCGTCCACAACAAGGCCCGCATCATCGACGTCACACCGGGCCGTATCAAGACCGCGCTGGACGAGGGCAACATCGCCATCGTCGCCGGTTTCCAGGGCGTGTCCCAGGACAAGAAGGACATCACCACCCTGGGCCGGGGCGGCTCGGACACCACCGCGGTGGCGCTGGCCGCCGCGCTGGACGCCGAGGTCTGCGAGATCTACACCGACGTCGACGGCGTCTTCACCGCCGACCCGCGGGTCGTGAAGAAGGCCCGCAAGATCGACTGGATCTCGTTCGAGGACATGCTGGAGCTGGCCAGCTCCGGCTCCAAGGTGCTGCTGCACCGGTGCGTGGAGTACGCACGCCGTTACAACATCCCGATCCACGTCCGCTCCTCCTTCTCCGGGCTGCGGGGCACGTGGGTCAGCAACCAGCCGCAAGGGGACCAGCCGATGGAGCAGGCGCTCATCTCCGGTGTCGCACACGACACCTCCGAGGCGAAGATCACGGTCGTCGGAGTGCCGGACAAGCCGGGCGAGGCCGCGAAGATCTTCCGGGCCATCGCGGACGCCGAGCTGAACATCGACATGGTGGTGCAGAACGTCTCCGCCGCGTCCACCGGCCTGACCGACATCTCCTTCACCCTGCCCAAGACCGACGGCCGCCGGGCCATCGAGGCGCTGGAGCGGGCGAAGGCCTCCATCGGCTTCGACTCCCTGCGCTACGACGACCAGATCGCCAAGATCTCCCTGGTCGGCGCGGGCATGAAGACCAACCCGGGCGTCACCGCCACCTTCTTCGAGGCGCTGTCGAACGCGGGGGTCAACATCGAGCTGATCTCGACCTCCGAGATCCGCATCTCGGTCGTCACCCGCAAGGACGACGTCAACGAGGCCGTCCGCGCGGTGCACACCGCGTTCGGCCTGGACAGCGAGAGCGACGAGGCGGTCGTCTACGGGGGCACCGGGCGATGACCCCCGCCGGGGGCTTCCCCCGAGCCCCGATCGGTCGCGCCGACCGGCCAACCCTGGCCGTGGTCGGCGCGACCGGGGCCGTCGGCGCCGTGCTGCTGGGACTGCTGTCGGAGCGCGCGGACGTCTGGGGGGAGATCCGCCTGGTCGCCTCGGAGCGCTCGGCCGGCCGCAAGCTGGCGGTGCGCGGTGAGGAGGTCGAGGTCCTCGCGTTGGGCGAGGAGGTCTTCGACGGTGTGGACGTCGCGATGTTCGACGTGCCCGCCCAGGTCGCGGCCCACTGGGCGCCGGTGGCGGCGGCCCGGGGCGCGGTGGTGGTGGACAACTCCGGCGTGTTCCGGGCGGACCCGGACGTACCGATGGTCGTCCCCGAGGTCAACGCCCACGCGGTGCGGGCCAGGCCCCGCGGCATCGTCGCCAACCCCGGCTGCGCCACCCTGACGATGATCGTGGCGCTGGGCGCCCTGCACGCCGAGTGGAGCCTGGAGGAGCTGGTCGTCTCCACCTACCAGGCCGTCTCCGAGTCCGGGCGGCGGGGCGTGGAGACCCTGCGCGAGCAGCTCGCGGCCGTGGCCGGCACCGAGCTGGGCGTCCACCCCGGCGACGTACGGCGCGCGGTGGGCGACACCGGCCCGTACGCGGCGCCGGTCGCGCTCAACGTGGTGCCCTTCTCCGGGGCGCCGGCCGAGGACGGCTGGACGACCGAGGAGCTGGCGGTCCGCGAGGAGACCCGCAGGATCCTGGGCCTGCCGGGGCTGCGCGCCACCGCCACCTGCGTGCGCGTACCCGTCCTCACCACCCACTCGGCGTCGGTGCACGCGCGCTTCGAGAACGAGGTCTCGGTGGGCGAGGCGCACGAGATCCTGGCCAACGCGCCGGGCGTGGTGGTGTGCGACGACCCCGCGACGGGCGAGTTCCCCACCCCCGCCGACGCGGTCGGCACCGATCCCGCCTGGGTGGGGCGGGTGCGGCGCTCGCCGGACGACCCGCGGGCGCTGGAGTTGTTCCTGTGCGGCGACAACCTCCGCAAGGGCGCCGCGCTCAACATGGCGCAGATCGGCGAACTGGTCGCGGCCGAGCGGGCCGGGGAATGACCGGAAACCGCCGTCGGTCCGCGGCCGATCCGCCGCGGACCTGACACGGCCCCGGCGCGGTACCGGCCCGGCGCCGCGCAGCCGAGGGCTTCCGGCGGGCGGCGGAACGCCCCGCCCCGGCGGTCCGGGCGCGGCGGAGGGCGGGCCGTGAGCCCTGGCGCCGGTGGCCGAATCCGGACAGGGCGGCACCGGTTGTGAAGGACTTGTAATGAAGTCATACCTGGTAACCGCTTGATCCAGACCAGCCTTCTGAACGAGGATTTTCCTCCGCATGCCCGGAACCGCGATCCGGGCGCGGGCGTCTCCTGTTCCACTGCCGGAAGCCGAAGGCGCCTGTTCGGCGGCGGAGAGGAAGAGGTGGTACGCATGCGGTCGCCCGGTTCGCCGGAAAGAACGACGCTCCGCGCGTACAACCCTGACGGGGGGAAGCGTGTCCAACAGGCGTGGCAGAGGCACTCGGAATCGCAACGGCGCCCGTACGGGCCCCCGCGGGCGGCGGCACGTCCGGCAGGGGCATGCCCGTGATCGCTCCCTGGTCGGCTTCCCGTCCCGGACGGCTCCCCTCGCAGTCGAGGGACGCTGACGGCACGATGGCAGCGGGCACCACAGTGGCGGGCACCACTGTCGACCACCTCACCGAGACCTACCAGGCCCACTACCGCTCCCTGCTCGGGCTCGCCGCCCTGCTGCTCGACGACACCGCGTCCTGCGAGGACGTGGTGCAGGAGGCGTTCATCCGCGTGCACTCGGCGCGCAGGCGGGTGCGGGAGCCGGAGAAGACCCTGGCCTACCTGCGCCAGACCGTCGTCAACCTCTCCCGCTCCACACTGCGCCGCCGCATCCTGGGGCTGAAGCTGCTCTCCAAGCCGATGCCGGACATGGCCAGCGCGGAGGAGGGCGCGTACGCGCGCATCGAGCAGGACGAGTTGAAGAAGGCGCTGCGCAAGCTCCAGCGCCGCCAGCGGGAGGTGCTGGTCCTGCGGTACTTCGCGGACATGACCGAGGCGCAGGTCGCCGAGACGCTCGGCATCTCGCTCGGTTCGGTGAAGGCGTACGGCTCCCGGGGCATCGCCGCCCTGCGGGTCGCGATGGAGGCGCCCGCATGAGCGGCGACGGACGGCACGAGGAACAGCGCGACCCGCACGGGGAAACCGGAGCCGGACACGGCGAGGGCGGCGGGCGGGAGGGACGGGGGCCGGAGGTGAGCGGCTCGGCGGGCGATGACCCGACGGGCACTTCGGCGGAGACCCCGGCGGATCCGGACACCCCGGTGGCCGGCCCGGACGCCCCGGCGGATCCGGACGCCCCGGTGGATCCGGACGGTCTGGACGAGCGGTCGCTGCGGCTGATGCTGCACGGCGCCGTCGAGGACGTCGCGCCGTCCCCGGACGCCCTCGAACGCCTCCACCACGCCGTACCCGCCCGCCGTGCCCGCCGCAGGCAGCTGACGGTCGGGGCGGCCGCCGCCGCCCTCGTCATCGGCGTGGCCACCCCCGCCCTGATGACGAGCGGTGTCATCACCCGGGTCCTGGACGGCGACACCACCAACGCCGCCAGCGCCCAGGAACGGCGGGACGGGGCCGGTACGGGCGGCCAGAGCGGCGACGCCGCCGACCAGGGAGCCGACCAGAACTCCGCGGGCGGCGGGCGGCAGGACGCGTCGGGTTCGCGAGAGAACTCCGGCAGGGGCGGCTCCGCGTCGTCCCCCGAGACCGACGACACCCTCGGCCCCACCTCGCCGAGCTGCCTGCGCTCCCAGATCGGCGACGGCGGCTCCACGGTGAGCCCCGCCGACGCGGACGGCCATGTGTACGGGGCCTTCAAGGTCACCAACATCTCGGACGCCTCCTGTCTGGTGGACGGGTCCGACACCGTCACCGCCACCCCGATGGGTGCCGCCGACCCGACCGGCTTCAGCGTCGTCGACCACACCTCCGGCGGCAGGGCCGCCAGACTGCCCGACCCGCAGCTCGAACCCGGCTCGTTCGTCCTGGAACCGGGCAAGTCGTACACGGTGCGGTTCGCCTGGGTGCCCAGCGAGGGCGGCGGCGCCACCGGCTGCCCGGCGAGCCCCGGCCCCGGTCCGACGGCTCCCGGCGACTCCTCCGGAGGCACGGACTCCGGCGGCACCGGCGGCACCGCCGGCGGCGACGCGGGCGGCGGCACCGGCGCGACCGGCGGAAGCGGCGGCACGGACTCCTCCGGCGGCACCGACACCGGCGGCGGCACGGCACCCCCCGACGGCGGCCAGGGCAGCGAGGGCGGCGACACCGTCGAGGAGCCCACCGAGAGCAGCGGCAGCGGCATCAGCCCCCAGCTCGCGTACGACACCGGCGGCTCCGGCTCGGGCGCCGCGGCGGCCTCGGTCGTCCTGCGCTACGTGCCGGCGGCGGGCGAACCGCGCATCGGCAAGATCGAGATCGCCGGGGCCTGCGCCGGGACGGTGTACCGCACCGGCCCCGTCCCGGTGGGCTGAACGCACGGCGGGCGGCGCGAGCGGCACGCGGAGCGGGGGCGGGTGGGCCGCTCCCGCCCCGCCCCCGTACCGTTGAGGGCGTGTACCGGTTCCTGCTGACCCCGCGCTGGTGGGTGATCAACCTCTTCGTGCTGCTGTCGATCCCCGTCTGCCTGTTCATGGGGAGCTGGCAGCTGAGCCGCTTCGAGGACCGCGTGGACTCCCACCAGACCCGGCAGGAGCGCTCCGAGGAGGGGATCGCCGAGGCCGACGCCAGGCCGCTGGACGATCTGCTGCCCCTCACCCAGGAGACCGCCGGGCAGGCCGCCCGCAGCACCGGCCGCTATGACACGGACCACGAGTTCCTGGTACCCGGCCGCCACCTCGGCGACCGCGAGGGCTTCTACGTGCTGACCCCGCTGCGCACCGGTGACGGCCGGGCCCTGCCCGTCGTACGCGGCTGGCTGCCGGGCGAGGCCGACCCCGCGCGGGTGCCCGCGCCGCCGGCCGGCGAGGTGAGCGTCACCGGGGTGCTCCAGGCGCCGGAGAGCCAGAGCTCACCGGGCGCCGTCGGCGGCGCCCTGCCGAAGGGCCAGGTCGGCATCATCAGCGCGGCCACGCTGGTCAACCTGGTGCCGTACGAGGTGTACGACGTGTGGATCACCGTCCAGCGCGCGCAGGAGCCGATGGAGGCGGTGCCGCCGGTCGCGGCGGCGGGCACCGGACTGGACCTGAAGGCGTTCCAGAACCTGGGCTACACCGCGCAGTGGTTCGTCTTCGCGGGCTTCGTGGTCTTCATGTGGTACCGGCTGTTCCTCCGCGAGGCGGAGACCGCCCGCGATCTCGCGCTCGGCATCGAGGCGCCCGCCGGGCCCTCCGGGCCCGCCGACCCGCCCGGGCCCGCCGCCGAACCGTCCCCGGTGCGGGAGGAGACCGCCGCGGCGGTCCCCGGTACCGCGTCCGGAGAGAAATCCGCTCCCTGACATAGATTCCGCCCTCCCTCCACGTCTGAGTCATGACGACGAGGAACGGCGTACGCCCCCTGCGGACGCGTACGCCCACGACGTGGAGGAAACATGAGCAAGCAGCGGTTCGTCGCGGCCGGGGTCGCCGCCGTCGCACTGGCGGGCCTGGGCGGCACCGCCTTCGCCCTCCAGGGCCAGGGCCAGAGCCAGGGCCACGGGCCGGGCGGGGACCGGGCAGCGGCCCGTCCCGCCGCCGCCCCCGAGCGTCCGGCCGGCAAGGAGACCACCGGCCCGCGGGCGTCCTCGGTGGTGCGGGTGGTGGAGCCGTACGAGCCGGTGGAGATCGGCCAGGGCGCGCTGATGGGCCTGCTGCCGGAGGGCAGGCAGAACTACGTGGTGTCCTGGGGCGGCCCGGAGGCCTTCCGGGAGGACGTCGAGTTCGCCAAGGGCATCGTGGGCGACGACATCCGCCCGAACACCATCAGCGGCGGCTACCACTCCGACGAAGGCGAGGTGCTGTTCACCGGGGCGTTCCGCACCGACGTCGTGCCGGGCCGGATCACCGTCCGCACCGCCGACGGCACCTTCGACGCGAAGATGCTGCGGCTGCCCGGCGACCCGGGCTGGGGCGCCTACCACCTCGACGCGGGCCGCACCGACGCCCTCTCCTCGGACGTCGTCGTCACCGCCTACGCACCCGACGGCGGCGTCATCGACACCCTGACGATGACGTCCCCCCGCGTCCCCCGCACGCCGTAGCCCGCCGGCCGTCCCACGCAACGAGACCACGGACGCACGCCGCCGGGCCGGGAACGAGTCCCCGGCCCGGCGGCGGCCCCACGGCGAACCGAGGCACCCGTTTGAAGACGAGCGCGGAAGCGGAGTACCGGCGGTACGTGGCCGACCGGTGGCCGCGCATGCTCAGGACCGCGTACCTCCTCACCGGCAACCACCACGACGCCGAGGACCTGGCACAGGTGGCGCTGGCGAAGGCGTACACCGGATGGGAGCGTGTGCAGCGTGCCGGAGACCCGGACGCCTACGTCTGGCGCATCATGATCAACGCCAACGCGGACCGGCTCCGCAGACTGAAGGTCCGGGAGTGGCTGACCACCCGCTTCCCCGAGCGGCAGACCGCGGACCGGGCCGACCAGATCGTCGACCGCAGCCTGCTGATGGAGGCGCTGGGCCGGCTGCCGGCGCGGCAGCGGGCGGTGGTGGTCCTGCGCTTCCTGGAGGACCGCAGTGAGAGCGAGGTGGCGGCGGTGCTGGGCACCGGGATCGGCACGGTCAGGAGCCACACGGCCCGGGCCCTGGCCAGACTCCGCCGTGACGGCGCCGTCCTGGGCCTGGGCGCGGGACGCGGCAGGGCGGCGGTGGTGAACCGGTGAACGGGGACACGCCGTTGGACGAGGGAACCCGGACCGGGGCGGGAACGGGGGCCGAGGCCGCCCGCCTCGCTGAGGCCATGCGCCGCGAGGCCGGCACCCTGACCGCGGGCCCGGCACCGGTGGAGACCCTGGTGAGCGAGGGCCGCCGCCTGGTGCGGCGCCGCCGGACGGCCGCGGGCGCGGCCGCCGCGGCCGTACTGGCCTGCCTGGCCGGCGGTGTGCTCCTGCCACCGCTGCTCGCCTCCTCCGGCCCCGCCCCGGCCGCACCGCCCGCCGCCTCCCCCGTACCGCCGGCGCCGTCCGCGACACCCGCGGGTGTGCGGGTGGTGGAGCCGTACGAGCCGGTGGAGATCGGCCGGGGCGCGCTGCTCGGGCTGCTGCCGGAGGGCAGGCAGAACTACGTGGTGTCCTGGGGCGGCCCGGAGGCCTTCCGGGAGGACGTCGAGTCCGCCAGGGGCATGGTGGGCGACAGCATCCGCCCCGGCGGCCTCAGCCTCGGCCACAGCTCCACCCCGGAAGGAGGCGTCCTCTACACGGGCGCCTTCCGCACGGAGACCGAACCGGCCCGCATCACGGTGACGGCCGGCGGCCGCACCTGGGAGGCGGGGATGGTGCGGCTGTCCGGTGACCCGGGCTGGGGCGTGTACCACGTCGACGCGGGCCGCGCCGGGCTCGGCACCCGCGCCACCGTCACCGCGTACGGCCCCGACGGCACCGTCCTGGCGCGCAGCGACACCGGCGGCGGGATCCGCGACGGTGCCGGCGGCGGAACCCGCGACGGCGGCACGGACCCCGCCCGCTGACCCCCGTCCCCGGCCGCGTCACGGGGGCGGCCGGGGACGGACCGGGCACGGCGCCGGCTCAGCAGCCGTCGTACCGCCAGTCGCCCTTCTCGCGGACCCACTGCTGCTTGCGGTGGTCGAACCTCGGCTCGTCGCCCACGCCGTACGTCACGTACGCGGTGTCCTCGCCCCAGAACTCGTCGGCGGAGAACCGCTCCAGGGCGTACCGCCTGCCCTCGGTGTTCGCCTCCGCCGCCCGCTCCAGGGATCCGGCGACCACCTCCTCGGTCACCTCCTGGCGGCAGCGGTCCGAGTACATCGCGTACACGGCCCCGGCGTCCGGCTCGAAGTAGGCGTCGACGTAGCGGCTCACCGCCTCCTTCAGCGCGGCGACGTCTTCCGGGTCCGGGGGAAGGGGCGCGGG
>NZ_JAKMAY010000017.1:0-37850 GCF_022015835.1 Streptomyces sp. ICN903
GGCTGGGCGTCTGGTGCGCATCGTGGTCCTTCCGTGTCGTGCCGCGCGCCCGGCCCCGGTCGGGGGGCGGGGCATGGCGGGCTCGGTGGGCACGGCGGGCTCGGTGGTGCCGCCGCACCGTTCGGTGCCGCATCCGGTGCGTCAACCGACAAAAGCCACTTATGACACAGAAAAGCGGGACGGTCACCCTGGGTTGCTCCCTGTGGTGACCGCCCCGCCTCGCCGCGCTGTGCCCCCGCCCGTGTCGCGAGGACCGCGCCGCGCCTTACGCCGACCGGGTGGCTGCCTTCTGGCGGGCCTGCCAGAACTCCTCGAAGGACAGCAGTCCGTCGCCGTCGCTGTCGTGCTGGTTGATCAGCGTCTGGGCCATGTCCACGGTGAGGGTGTAGTCCCCCAGCTCGCCCAGTACCTTGCGGAACTCCGCCGCGGTGACCAGTCCGTCCCCGTCCAGGTCGAAGCGGTCGAACGCCTCGCGCGCGGTCTCCATGTCGGCCATCGCCTGTCGTCCCCTCCCTCGTGCGGTCGTGACGCGCACACCCTAACGGGCGATCACCGGCGTCACAGGGGCCACCCGCGTATGAAATGGCACCACAGGCATCTCAGAGCAGCACGCGCCACACCAGCACCGAGCGCGCCGGAAGCACGACCGCCTCGCCCGCCGGGTGGACCGTGCCCGGCTCCTCCCGCTGATCCTCCCGCGCGGTGTCCACCAGCAGCTCGTAGTCCTGCCCCCACGGCGGCCCCGGCAGCCTGAAGCGCCCGTCCTCGTGCCCGGCGTGGAGGACGACCAGGAAGCTGTCGTCGACGACCGGGCCGCCCCGCTCGTCGCGCTGCGGGATGTCCCGACCGGACAGGTACATGCCCAGCGTGGCACCGGGCGCGTACCAGTCGGGTTCGGTCATCTCCCGGCCGCTCCCGGTGAACCAGGCCAGGTCACGCAGCCCCTCCGGGCCGTGCGCGCGCCCGGAGAAGAAGGCCTTGCGCCGCAGCACCGGGTGGGAGCGGCGCAGCGCGATCAGCCGCGAGGCCAGGGCGTACAGCTCGCGCCAGGCGGGCTCGGCCAGCAGCGACCAGTCCACCCAGCCGGTCTCGTTGTCCTGGCAGTAGGCGTTGTTGTTGCCGCCCTGGGTGCGGCCCATCTCGTCGCCCGCCACCAGCATCGGCACCCCGGTGGACAGCAGCAGGGTGGACAGCAGGTTGCGCAGCTGGCGCCGCCGCAGGGCGAGGACCGCCTCGTCGCCGGTCTCGCCCTCCACCCCGCAGTTCCATGAGCGGTTGTCGTCGGTGCCGTCGCGGTTGTCCTCGCCGTTGGCCTCGTTGTGCTTGCGCTCGTAGCTCACCAGGTCGCGCAGGGTGAAGCCGTCGTGGGCGGTGACGAAGTTGACCGAGGCGTACGGCCGCCGCCCGCCCCAGGCGTACAGGTCACTGGAGCCCGACAGCCGGTAGCCCAGGTCCCGCACGTCCGGCAGGGCACCGCGCCAGAAGTCGCGGACGGTGTCGCGGTAGCGGTCGTTCCACTCCGTCCACAGCGGCGGGAAGGCGCCCACCTGGTAGCCGCCCGCGCCCACGTCCCAGGGCTCGGCGATCAGCTTCACCCGGCGCAGCACCGGATCCTGGGCGATGACCGCGAGGAAGGGGGAGAGCATGTCCACGTCGTGCATGGACCGGGCCAGCGCGGCGGCCAGGTCGAAGCGGAAGCCGTCCACGCCCATCTCCTGCACCCAGTAGCGCAGCGAGTCGGTGATCAGCCGCAGCACCTGCGGCTGGACGACGTGCAGGGTGTTGCCGCAGCCGGTGTAGTCGGCGTAGTGGCGCGGGTCGTCGGCCAGCCGGTAGTAGCCGCGGTTGTCGATGCCGCGCAGGGAGAGGGTCGGTCCCAGCTCGCTGCCCTCGGCGGTGTGGTTGTAGACCACGTCGAGGATGACCTCGATCCCGGCGGCGTGCAGCGCCCGCACCATCTCCCGGAACTCCCCCACCTGCCGGCCGCGCGTGCCGTCGGCGGCGTACGCGGCGTGCGGCGCGAAGTAGCCGACGGAGTTGTAGCCCCAGTGGTTGCGCAGGCCGCGGCGGAGCAGGTGGTCCTCGTGCGCGAACTGGTGCACCGGCAGCAGCTCCACCGCCGTCACGCCCAGCTTCACCAGGTGTTCGATCGCGGCCGGGTGCGCCAGTCCGGCGTAGGTGCCGCGCAGTCCGGGCGGAACGCCGGGGTGGCGCATGGTGAAACCGCGCACGTGCAGCTCGTAGATGACCGAGTCGGCCCAGGGGGTCTTGGGGCGGCGGTCGTCGGCCCACTCGTCCCCGCCTCCCGGCCCGGCTCCGAGGGCCGAGTCGACGACGACGCCCTTGGGCACGTACGGCGCCGAGTCCCTCTCGTCGCGCACGGTGTCGGCCAGGTGCCGCTGCGGCCAGTCGCGGACGTGGCCGTAGACCTCCGGCGGCAGGGCGTACTCGCCGTCCACCGCGCGGGCGTACGGGTCCAGCAGCAGCTTGGCCGGGTTCCATCGGGCGCCCGTCCACGGGTCCCAGCGGCCGTGCACCCGGTAGCCGTAGAGCTGCCCCGGGCCGACTCCGGGGACGAAGCCGTGCCAGATCTCCTGGGTGTGCTCCGTCAGCGGGCAGCGGGTCTCGTTGCCGTCGTCGTCGAAGAGGCAGACCTCGACGGCCTCGGCGCCGGCCGACCACAGGGCGAAGTTGGTGCCCGCCACCCCGCCCGGGCCGACGTGGTGGCGGGCTCCCAGCGGCTGGGGGCTGCCGGGCCAGACGGTGGGGGCGGCCGCAGGGGTCGCGGGGGCCCCGGCGTACCGGGGCTCCCGGCGCGTGTGCTGTTCGGGTGCGCTCGACACGTCCGACACGTTGTGGCCTCCGGCGGCTCGCGGCGGGGGCGGGTTCGGGGCCCGCGCGGCGCGCCTGCCGCACGGGTCCGGTGCCCGGGTCTGGCAGGAGTGTTCCCGTTCGGGCCGTCCGCCTCACCCCTGTGATCGTCTTCTTTCCACCGCGCTGCTCCGGCCGGGTGAGGGCCGGACTGGGACCGGACTGGGACCGGGCGGGGCCCGTACGGCCGGGAGGCGGCGGACCGCTCGGCGTTAACGGGGGCTAACCTGCCCCCATGACTGTGACTCTTGAGGTCGCCGAGGGCGTCGGCACCATCCGACTGAACCGTCCCCCCATGAACGCGCTGGACATCGCCACCCAGGACCGGCTGCGCGAGCTGGCCGAGGAGGCGACGCACCGCGACGACGTACGGGCCGTGGTGATCTACGGCGGGGAGAAGGTGTTCGCGGCGGGCGCGGACATCAAGGAGATGCGCGAGATGGACCACGCGGCCATGGTCGCCAGGTCCCGCGGTCTGCAGGACTCCTTCACCGCCGTGGCCCGCATCCCCAAGCCGGTGGTGGCCGCGGTGACGGGCTACGCGCTGGGCGGCGGCTGCGAGCTGGCGCTGTGCGCCGACATCCGGATCGCCGCCGACAACGCCAAGCTGGGGCAGCCCGAGATCCTGCTGGGGCTGATCCCCGGCGCCGGCGGCACCCAGCGGCTGTCCCGGC
Organism: Streptomyces sp. ICN903; assembly: GCF_022015835.1. Classification (NCBI taxonomy): domain Bacteria; kingdom Bacillati; phylum Actinomycetota; class Actinomycetes; order Kitasatosporales; family Streptomycetaceae; genus Streptomyces; species Streptomyces sp. ICN903. The sequence continues at coordinate 3,546 of NZ_JAKMAY010000017.1, forward strand.
TGGTCGGCCCCTCCAGGGCCAAGGACCTGATCTTCACCGGCCGCCAGGTGAAGGCGGACGAGGCCCTGGCCATCGGCCTGGTGGACAAGGTCGTGCCCGCGGCCGAGGTCTACGAGCAGGCGCACGCCTGGGCTGCGAGGCTGGCGGCCGGCCCGGCGATCGCCCTGCGCGCCGCCAAGGAGTGCGTCGACGCCGGGCTGGAGGCGGACATCGACACCGGGCTGGCGATCGAGCGCACCTGGTTCGCCGGGCTGTTCGCGACCGAGGACCGCGAGACCGGCATGCGCAGCTTCGTCGAGGAGGGGCCGGGCAAGGCGAAGTTCCGCTGACGCCCGGCCGGCGGGCCGCCCGGTCGGCGGACCGGTGGGTGGGCCGCCCGGCCGCCGGAAGCGGCCGGAGCGCAGGGGGCGTGGAACGGCGCGCGAGCCGTTCCACGCTCCCCTCCGGCGCACACAACCGGTGCGCGTACGGCACGGCGCGACCCCAACGGCCTGCCGCCGGCCGGGAATTCACGCTGTACGGCCGCACGGCGGCCGTTTCGCGGCCATGATTGGCCCATGGCGGGAGCGAACACGGCGCACACGGCATCGGTACCGGGGGAGGAACCGCCCCCCGCGGTCCCCGACGACGGGCCGTGCGGGGCCGGCCCGTCCACCGGGGCCGGCCCACTCGGCGAACCGGCCGAGACGGCCGAGACGGCCGAGACGGCCGAGTTCGGCGACCCGGCCACCGCGGAGGTGCGGCTGCCCAACCGCCCCGAGTCCGCGCGCACCGCGCGCCGGCTGGTCCGGTCCGTCCTGCTGAACCGCTGGGGACTGCCCGAGGCCCTGGCCGAGGACACCGTGCTGCTCGTCTCCGAACTGGTCGGCAACGCCGTACGGCACACCGGGGCCCAGTCCCTGGGGCTGCGGCTGCGGCGGCAGCGCGGCCGGATCCGGGTGGAGGTGCGCGATCCCTCGCGCGGGCTGCCCTGCCTGCTGCCCGTCCACGAGTTCGATGTCAGCGGACGCGGACTGTTCCTGGTGGACCACCTCTCCGACCGCTGGGGCGTGGACCTGCTGCCGCTCGGCAAGACGACCTGGTTCGAACTGCGGGACGAGGAGCGCTGACCGGCGCCGGCCCGCCGTCCGCGTCCGGCCCTCGGCTCCCGCACGCCTCAGCGTGCGGCGTACCGCCGCGTGCCCGCCCGGCGCCGCCGGTCGTTGCACAGCAGGCACCGCCCCCAGCCCGGCGGAAGCGGATCGTCCTTGTCCCCGTAGAGCGGATCGACCGCCCCGCGCGGGTGCTCCCGGCAGCCCGTGCCACCGCGGTCCCCGCCCAGCGACCGGGCCGCGTCCAGCGCCCGGCGCAGCGCGTCGGTCAGCTGCTCCGCCTGCTCCGCCGAGGGCTCGCCGTCCAGCGTGAAGACGATGTCGGACGCGGTGTGCAGCGCGGCCCGCAGTTCTCTCAGTTCTGCCTGACTCATACCGGGCAGCGTAGGTGCCCGCACCGACAGGCCGCCCTCGGTCTGTCGGTGCGGGCGGTACGGAGCCCGTCCGCGCGGGGCTCCGGCCGGGCGGTCCCGGCCGTCGGTCCTACGGCGGAAAACCGAGTGTGTCCTGTCAGTGATGAAACGTAGTCTCGCTCGTGATGTCTGCCACCGCCACCAGCCCATCGCGCCCCGATCCCCCGCACCCCGGTCCCGGCGGCTCCGGCGGCTCCGGCCCGCCGGAGCCGGGCACCGCGGTCGCGTCCGCACCCGCCGGGCGGCGGAGCCGTTCCGCCGTACGCTCGCTGCTGCGCCTGTGGCCCTTCGTCCGCCCGGTACGGGCCCGGCTGTTCACGGCGGCCTTCGTCGCGGTCCTCGCCTCCTGCCTGGGCCTGGTCATCCCCCTGATCCTGAAGTGGATCGTCGACGGGCCGATCGCCGGACGCGACACGAGTGGGGTGTGGCTGGGCGGCGCGCTGCTGCTGGCCGTCGGGGTGCTGGAGGCCGCGCTGTTCGGGCTGCGGCGCTGGCTGGTGGCCCGTCCGCTGGCCGGGGTGGAGGCATCGATGCGCGCCGCCCTGTTCCGGCACCTGCAGCGGCTGCCGGTCGCCTTCCACGACCGCTGGGCGAGCGGGCAGCTGCTGTCGCGCGCCACGGGCGACCTGCATCTGATCCGCCTGTTCCTGGCGTTCCCGCTCACCTTCCTGCTGGTGAACGGCACCACCATCGTCGTCGGCTTCGCCGTGCTGTTGTCCCAGGAGTGGACGCTGGGGCTGGTGCTGCTGGCACCGGTGGCGCCGCTGGTGGTGTTCTGCTCGGTCTTCGAGACGAGGTTCTCCCTCCAGGCCCGCCGGGCCCAGGACCAGATCGGCGATCTGACCACGGTCGTGGAGGAGGCCGTCCTCGGCATCCGGATCATCAAGGGCTTCGGCCGCCACCGCAGCCAGGCCCGTGCCTTCCGCGAGCTCTCGCGGCGGCTGCTGGGCACCGAACTGCGCAAGGCCCGGCTGCTGGCGGGCATCTGGGCGGTCATCACGGCGCTGCCGGAACTGGCCATCGGCGCCGCTCTGGTGTGGGGCACGGTCCAGGTGGCCGACGGCGAGCTGTCGGCGGGCACCCTGGTCGCCTTCCTCACCACGGCCCTGGCACTGCGCTGGCCGGTGGAGTCGATCGGCTTCCTGATCGCCATGAGCAACGAGGCGGCGACGGCGGCCGACCGCTACTTCGAGGTGCTGGACGAGCCGGTGCCGCCCGACACCCTCGCCGCCGAGCGCCCCTCCCCCGCTCCGCTCGGGGAGGCCGGGAAGACCGGGGAGACCGGGAAAGCGGGGAAGTCCGGAGGGGCCGGGGCCGTTCGGGACGGCCTGCGCTTCGAAGGTGTGGTCTTCCGCCATCCCGACACCCCGCCGGACACCCCGCCCGTCCTGGACGGCGTCGATCTGCACATCCGCTCCGGCGAGACCATGGCCCTGGTCGGCGCCACAGGCAGCGGCAAGACCACGCTCACCGCCCTGATCCCCCGGTTGCACGAGGCGACATCCGGCCGGATCACCCTCGACGGCCGGGACATCGCCGCGATGTCCCGCGAGGAGCTGCGCTCGCTGGTGGCCGTGGCCTTCGAGGAGGCCACGCTCTTCTCCGCCTCCGTGCGCGAGAACGTGCTGATGGGCGCGGCGGAGAGCACGGTGGAGGATCCGGCGGGGGGCCCGGCTCAGGAGGAACTGGTGCGTGCCCTGCGGGTGGCCCGGGCCGAGGAGTTCACCGCGGCACTGCCGCAGGGGCTGGACACCCAGGTCGGCGAGCAGGGGCTGAGCCTGTCCGGGGGGCAGCGCCAGCGGCTGGCGCTGGCGCGCGCCGTCGTGGGCCGCCCCCGCTTCCTGGTGCTGGACGATCCGCTCTCCGCGCTCGACGTTCGCACCGAGGCGCTGGTGGAGGCCGCCCTGCGCGAGGTGCTGGCCGGCACCACCGCCCTGGTGGTGGCGCACCGGCCCTCCACGGTGCTGCTGGCCGACCGGGTCGCGCTGTTGTCCCGGGGCCGGATCGCCGCCGTCGGCACCCACGCCGAACTGCTGCGCTCCAGCGCGGAGTACCGCCATCTGATGTCCGGCGAGCGGCACGAGCAGTACGAGGAGGAGCGATGACCGCCACCGTCACCGAACCGTCCTCCGGGGACGGGGACGCACGGGACTCACTGGACGCGAAGGCCGCACCGGGCACCGAACCGCCCGGACCGCCCGGCCCGGCGGAGGAGTCCGGGCACCCCGGGGCGCCCGACGCCTTCGACCGCGATGTGCTGCCCGCGCCGAAGGGCGCCTCGCTGCGGCTGCTCGGCTCGCTGCTGCGCCCGCTGCGGCCGCGGGTGGTGGTGGCCGCCCTCCTGCTGTTGCTCCAGCAGGCCGCCGTACAGGCCGGTCCGCTGCTGGTCGCGTACGCCATCGACCGGGCGGTGCCCGCCCTGCGCGGCGGCGACGGCGGCCCGCTGGCCGCCGTCGCGGCGGGGTACGCGGTGTGCGCGCTGTCCTCGGGCGGCCTGCAGTACGCCTTCGTCCGCGCCGCCGCCCGGGTCAACCAGAGCGTGCTGCTGGAGCTGCGCGGCCGGATCTACCGGCACGCCCAGGTACTCAGCGTGGACTTCCACGACCGCTACACATCCGGACGGCTGATCTCCCGCGCCACCACCGACGTCGAGGCGCTGCGCGAGCTGCTCGACGAGGGTCTGCAGGAGCTGCTGGGCGTGATCCTGTCGGTGGTCTACATCTGCTCGGTGCTGCTCTGGCTCGACCTGGGCCTGGGTGGCGCGGCACTGCTCTCCTTCGTTCCGCTCCTGCTGATCGTGCGGAACTTCCGGCGCCGCTCGTTGCGGGTCTACCGCAGGAAGTCCACGGCCACCGCGGCGATGATCGTGAAGTTCGTGGAGACGATGAACGGCATCCGCCCGGTGCAGGCGTTCCGCCGCGAGCGGGCGGGCGAGGCGGAGTTCGGCCGGCTCAACGACCGCCACCTGCGGTACAACGGGGACGCCATCCTGGAGATGGCCCGCTATGTGGTCTCCTCCCGGCTGGTGGCCAACACCGCGCTGGCCGCCATCGTTTTGTGGGGCGCCCACCGGGTGGCGTCCGGCTCGCTGGAGCTGGGCGTGCTGGCGGCGGCGGCGATGTACCTGCGGCGGCTGTACGACCCGATCGACCGGCTGGGGATGTTCCTCAACTCCTACCAGGGCGCGGCGGCCTCGCTGGAGAAGATCGCCGGGCTGCTCGCCCAGGCGCCCGGCGTCCCCGAGCCGGAGCATCCCCGGCGGCTGCCGCCGCCGGCCGGCGGGCGGCCGGGCCGCAGCGTGGTCTTCGAGGGGGTGCGTTTCGCCTACCGCACGGGAGGCGAGGTGCTGCCCCGCTTCGATCTGGAGATCCCGGCCGGGCAGACGGTCGCGGTGGTCGGCTCCACCGGTGCGGGCAAGTCCACGCTTGCCAAGCTGCTGGCGCGCTTCTACGACCCCACGGCGGGCCGGGTGCTGCTGGACGGCGCCGATCTGCGGGAGCTGGCCACCTCCGAGCTGCGACGCGGGGTGGTCATGGTGACCCAGGAGGCGTTCCTGTTCTCCGGGACGGTCGCCGACAACATCGCGATCGGCCGCCCGGAGGCGAGCCGGGAGGAGATCGAGCGGGCGGCGCGGGCGATCGGCGCCCACGACTTCATCGCCGCCCTCCCCGAGGGGTACGACACCGACGTGCGCAAGCGCGGCGGCCGGATCTCCGCCGGGCAGCGCCAGCTGGTCGCCTTCGCCCGGGCGCTGCTGGCCGATCCGGCCGTGCTCATCCTGGACGAGGCGACCTCCTCCCTGGACATCCCCGGTGAGCGCGCGGTCCAGCGGGCCATGGACACGGTGCTGCGCGGGCGCACCGCCGTGGTGATCGCCCACCGGCTGTCGACGGTGGAGATCGCCGACCGGGTGCTGGTCATGGAGGCCGGGCGCATCGTCGAGGACGGCTCGCCGGCCGATCTCATCGCCGGCGACGGCCGCTTCGCCGGGCTCCACCGCGCCTGGCGCGACAGCCTGGCCTGACCGGGCGCAGAGCCCGACGCACAAGCCCGACGCATCGACCGGCGCACGGGCCGGGTGGGGCACCGGACGGTGTCCCGTCCGGCGTCCCGTCCGGCGGGGCCGCACCCGCCGGGCGGGACGCCCGCACCCGACCCTCCCGAGCCTGGCGGACCCCGGTGACGGCCCGGTTTCTCCACCGTTTCCATCGCGTTCGGTCAGCGGACAGCGATTTTCCGACAGCGGACAGATTCCGGCCATTTTCTTGACCTGGCCCTGTCATCATCACCGTTTCGGTGCCACTCTCTCCACGCTGTGCACAGCCGCTCCCCCACGGGTCCCCACACCCTCAGGCGCACCGTCTCCGTCTCCACACCGCTCTCCAGCGAGGAGTTCAGCGTGATAGGCAGATCCACCCCCCGCAGACGTGCCACCGCCACCGGCGCCCTCGTCGCCGCCTCGGCGCTGCTGGCCGTCGGCCTCCAGTCGCAGGTCTCCACCGCCGCGCCCCAGGCCGAGCCCGACCCCGGCGCCCTCTCCGTCAAGCTCTCCCCCTCCCAGCGGGCCGAACTGCTCCGCGACGCGGAGGCCGACAGCTCCGCCACCGCCAGGGCCCTCGGCCTCGGCGCCAAGGAGAAACTCGTCGTCCGCGACGTGATCAAGAACGCCGACGGCACCGTCCACACCCGCTACGAGCGCACCTACGACGGGCTGCCCGTGCTCGGTGGCGACCTGGTCGTCGAGGAGTCGCCCGGCGGTGCGGTGGCCGAGGTCGCCAAGGCCACCGCGGCCAGGATCGCCGTCCCCTCCACCTCCGCCCCGGCCTCGGAGAAGCCCTCCAAGGCCGCGGCCGAGGGCAGCACCGCGCCCCGCAAGGTGGTCTGGGCCGCCGACGGGAAGCCCGTGCTCGCCTGGGAGCGCGTGGTCGGCGGCACCCAGGAGGACGGCACCCCCAGCGAGTTGCACATCGTCACCGACGCGGCCACCGGCGAGAAGCTGGCCGAGTGGGAGGGCGTGCACACCGGCACCGGCGAGAGCATGTACAGCGGCCGGGTCTCCCTGGGCACCAGTGGGTCCGGCGGTTCCTACACGATGACCGACGTGAACCGCGGCAACCACCGGACCTACGACCTGAACGGCGGCTCCTCCGGCACCGGCACCCTGTTCTCCGACGCCGACGACCTCTGGGGCAACGGCTCGCCGTCCAACCGCCAGACAGCCGGCGTGGACGCCCACTACGGCGCGGCCCTGACCTGGGACTACTACAAGAACGTCCACGGCCGCAACGGCATCCGCAACGACGGGAAGGCCCCCTACAGCCGGGTGCACTACGGCAACGCCTACGTCAACGCCTTCTGGTCGGACTCCTGCTTCTGCATGACCTACGGCGACGGCGCGAACAACTCCAGGCCGCTCACCTCGATCGACGTCGCCGCCCACGAGATGACCCACGGTCTGACCTCCAACACCGCGGGACTGCGCTACAGCGGCGAGTCCGGCGGCCTGAACGAGGCGACCTCCGACATCCTCGCCGCTGCCGTGGAGTTCAGGGCGAACAACAGCTCGGACGTCGGCGACTACCTCATCGGCGAGAAGATCGACATCCGCGGCAACGGCACCCCGCTGCGCTACATGGACAAGCCCAGCCGGGACGGCAGCTCCAAGGACTACTGGTACTCCGGCATCGGCAGCATCGACGTCCACTACTCCTCGGGCCCGGCCAACCACTTCTTCTACCTGCTCAGCGAGGGCAGCGGCGCCAAGACCATCAACGGCGTCTCCTACGACTCGCCGACCTCCGACGGCAAGCCGGTGACCGGTATCGGGATCGCGGCCGCCGAGAAGATCTGGTTCAAGGCGCTCACCGAGAAGATGACGTCGACGACCACTTACGCGGGCGCCCGCACCGCCACCCTCTCCGCCGCGGCCGACCTGTTCGGCGCCGACAGCGTCCAGCACAAGGCGGTGGCCCACGCCTGGGCCGCGGTCAACGTCGGTTCCCGGCCCGACGAGGGCGGCGGCGAGGAGCCCGGCGACAACGTCTTCGAGAACACCGACGACCACTCCATCCCGGACCCGGGCACCGTGGAGTCGCCGATCACGGTGAACAGGTCCGGCAACGCGCCCAGCACGCTGAAGGTGGACGTGGACATCGTCCACACCTACCGCGGTGACCTCGTCATCGACCTGGTGGCGCCGGACGGGAGCACCTACCGCCTCAAGAACAGCTCCTGGGACTCGGGCGACGACGTCCGGGCGTCCTACACGGTCAACGCCTCCTCCGAGGCCGCCTCCGGCACCTGGAAGCTGCGCGTGAGGGACGTCTACCGCTCCGACTCCGGCTACATCGACAGCTGGAAGCTGACGTTCTGATCCACGCCGCGATCCGCGTCCCGGCCCGCGCTCCGGGCCGGTGAACGCGGAACGGCGGGAACGGAGAGGGGGAGGGGAGCCGCACCGGTGGCGCGGCTCCCCTCCCCCCGTCTCCCGGTTCCGCCTCCCCGCCCCTCAGCGCAGCAGCACCCCGGCGGCCTCCCGGGCGCCGAGGTCGTCCGGCGGCAGGGTCACCAGCCCCATCTCGGCCGGGTCCGCCAGCAGCGGATGGGAGGGCAGGACGCGGACGGTGTAGCCGAACGGCCCGGTGCGGTCCAGCGTCAGCGGCCCCTCGTACAGCCGGCTTCCGTCCTCCTCCGGCCCGCCGGAGGGCTTGAGCGGTACGCGCACCGCCTCGTCGCCCGCGATGGAGTCCGACTCGTCCACCCGCCCGGCGACCGCCTGCACCTCCACGTCGTCCGGCTCCAGGCCGCCCAGGGCCACCCGCACCCGCAGCGACAGTGAGCCGCCCAGCTCCACGGACTCGCAGACCGACTCCACATGGTCGATCGCCACCCGCGGCCAGCCCGCGCGCACCCGCGCCTTCCAGGCCGCCAGCCGCCCGGCGGCGCCGGCGTCCAGGGCCCGGTGGGCACGGGCGGCCGGGCTGTACAGCCGCTCGGTGTACTCGCGCACCATCCGGTCGGCGAGCACCTTCGGCCCGAGCCTCTGCCTGGTCTGGCGGACCATCTCGATCCACCGCTCGGGCAGCCCGTCGCCGCCCGGTCCGCGGTCGTAGAAGCACGGCGCCACATGCTCGCGGAGCAGTTCGTAGAGCGCCGCGGCCTCTATGTCGTCGCGCCGCTGACGGTCCTGCGCGCTCTCGTGCGCCGCGCCGGGTCCGCCGCCGTCGGCGGTCGGGATGGCCCAGCCGAAGTCCGGCTCGTACCACTCCTCCCACCAGCCGTCCCGCACCGAGAGGTTGAGGCAGCCGTTGAGCGCCGCCTTCATCCCGGAGGTCCCGCACGCCTCCAGCGGGCGCAGCGGGTTGTTCAGCCAGACGTCGCAGCCGGTGTAGAGCTTCTGCGCCATGGCCATGCCGTAGTCGGGCAGGAAGACGATCCGGTGGCGAACCCGCGGGTCGTCGGCGAACCGCACCAGTTCCTGGATCAGCCGCTTGCCGCCGTCGTCGGCCGGGTGCGCCTTGCCCGCGACCACGAGCTGGACGGGCCGGGTGGGGTGCAGCAGCAGCTCGGTGAGCCGCTCGCGGTCGCGCAGCATCAGCGTCAGCCGCTTGTAGGACGGGACGCGCCGGGCGAAGCCGATGGTGAGCACGTCCGGGTCCAGGACTCCGTCGATCCAGCCGAGTTCGGCGTCCGAGGCGCCGCGCTGCCGCCAGGAGGCGTGCAGCCGCCGGCGCACCTCGTGTACGAGGTGCTCGCGCAGGGTGCGGCGGGTCTCCCACAACTCGGCACCGCCGGCGCCGGCGGGCAGCGCCCGCATCTCGTCGGCGGTCCAGGTGGGGGCGTGGACGCCGTTGGTGATGGAGGTGATGGGCACCTCGGCGGCGTCGAAGCCCGGCCACAGCCCGGCGAACATCTCCCGGCTGACCGCGCCGTGCAGTGTGGAGACGCCGTTGGCGAGCCGGGCGAGCCGAAGCCCCATCACGGCCATGTTGAACAGTCCCGGATCACCGCCGGGATAGGTCTCGGTGCCCAGCCGCAGCACCTGCTCCACGTCCACGCCGGGCAGCTCGCCGTCGTCGCCGAGGTGGCGGGCGACCAGCTCGCGGTCGAAGCGGTCGATGCCGGCGGGGACGGGGGTGTGGGTGGTGAACACCGTCCCGGCGCGCACGGCCTCCAGCGCGGTGTCGAAGGGCACGCCCTCCCCGCTCATCTCCCGGATGCGCTCCAGTCCGAGGAAGCCGGCGTGCCCCTCGTTGGTGTGGAACACCTCGGGTTCCGGGTGGCCGGTGACACGGCAGTACGCGCGCACCGCCCGCACTCCGCCGATGCCCAGCAGCATCTCCTGGAGCAGCCGGTGCTCGCTGCCGCCGCCGTAGAGCCGGTCGGTGACGTCGCGTTCGCGCGGGGCGTTGTCCTCCACGTCGGAGTCGAGCAGCAGCAGGGGGACGCGGCCGACGCGGGCCTGCCAGACGTGGGCGCGCAGAGTGCGTGCGCCGGGCAGCCGCAGGTCCACGCGGACCGGGGCGCCGCCCGGCTCGCGCAGCACCTCCAGCGGCAGCTCGTTGGGGTCCAGGACGGGGTAGTGCTCCTGCTGCCAGCCGTCGCGCGACAGGCTCTGGCGGAAGTAGCCGTGGCGGTAGAGCAGGCCCACCCCGATCAGCGGGACGCCGAGGTCGCTGGCGGCCTTGAGGTGGTCCCCGGCGAGGATGCCGAGTCCGCCGGAGTACTGGGGCAGGGCGGCGGTGATGCCGAACTCGGGGGAGAAGTAGGCGATGGCGGCGGGCAGTTCGTCCTCCGCGCGCTGGTACCAGCGCGGCTCGGTCAGGTACTCGCGCAGATCCGCCGCGGCGGCGGACAGCCGCTCCAGGAAGTCGCGGTCGTGGGCCAGCTCCTCCAGCCTCCGGGCGGAGACGGTGCCCAGTGTCCGCACCGGGTCGCCGCCACAGGCCCGCCAGCCGTCGGGGTCGGCGCGGCGGAAGAGCTCTCTGGTCTCGGGGTGCCAGGACCAGCGCAGGTTGTGCGCCAGGTCGCTGAGCGGTCGTAGGGGCTCCGGAAGGACGGGACGTACAGAGAATCGACGAATGGCCTTCACACCTCGACGGTAGCCGGATTCGCTCCCCATTTCGCCCGGTAACCCGTCATCACATCACCAACGGCCCCATAGGCGCATATGCGAGCACTCGTCGTGCGCCCGCGCACGGCGCCCGGTCCGCCCCCCGCCGGCCCTCCGCCTGGCACCCGGTGCCGCCACCGGCGCGAAGAGAGAAGGAGTTTCCCGGCTCGTGGCGGGAACGGTCAGGTTGGGCACTTTTGCTTACCAGTAGTTCACATTGAGGCGGATGCCCGTCCCGTCCGGGCGGGCAGTCTCTCCTCCTACCGCCCTTCCCGGGTTCTCCCGGAACAACCGTCACGCCAGCCGAGTGAAAGCGGACAGGAGCGGCCATGCCCCCGGCCCGTCAACGGTCTGTGGAACAGATAGAAAGAACAAAACCATCCGTAACGCCACCAGGTGATCCAATGATCGGTCGCATTCCCGTACTGGACGTCCATCCGCTCGTCGACTGCGGGCGCCGCCCGGCGAAGGCCGTGGCCGGCGAGACCTTCCGGGTCTCGGCCACGGTCTTCCGCGAAGGCCACGACGCGGTCGGCGCGAACGTCGTCCTGCGGGATCCGAGCGGAAGCCCGGGCCCGTGGACGCCGATGCGGGAACTGGCGCCGGGCACCGACCGCTGGGGCGCCGACGTCACCCCCGGCTCGGAGGGGCGCTGGTCCTACACCGTCGAGGCGTGGGGCGATCCGGTCGGAACCTGGCGGCACAACGCGAGGATCAAGGTCCCGGCGGGGATCGACGCCGAGCTGACCCTCACCGAGGGCGCGCTGCTGCACGAGCGGGCCGCCGCGGGGGTGCCCGAGGACGGCGGCCGCGCGGCCGTACTGGAGGCGGTGGAGGCCCTGCGCGACGCCTCCCGCCCGGTCGCCGCGCGACTGGCCGCCGCGCTGGCACCCGAGGTGGTCTCCGCGCTGGACCGCCACCCGCTGCGCGAACCGGTCACCGCCACCCGCCCCCTGCCGCTGCTGGTGGAGCGCAGGAGGGCGCTGTTCGGCTCCTGGTACGAGTTCTTCCCCCGCTCCGAGGGCGCGGTGGTGAAGGAGGGCGAGCCGCCCGTCTCCGGCACCCTGCGCACGGCCGCCGAGCGGCTGCCCGCGATCGCGGACATGGGCTTCGACGTGGTCTACCTGCCGCCCGTCCACCCCATCGGCGAATCGTTCCGCAAGGGGCCCAACAACTCCCTGACCGCCGGCCCCCACGACGTCGGCAGCCCCTGGGCCATCGGCTCGGCCGCCGGCGGGCACGACGCGATCCACCCGGACCTGGGCACCTTCGAGGACTTCGACCACTTCGTGGCGCGCGCCCGCGAACTGCGCATGGAGGTGGCCCTGGACTTCGCCCTGCAGTGCTCCCCGGACCACCCGTGGGTCAAGGAGCACCCGGAGTGGTTCCACCACCGCCCCGACGGGACGATCGCCTACGCCGAGAACCCGCCGAAGAAGTACCAGGACATCTACCCCATCGCGTTCGACGCGGACATGGACGGGCTGGTCGCCGAAACCGTGCGGATCCTGCGGATGTGGATGTCCCACGGGGTACGGATCTTCCGCGTGGACAACCCGCACACCAAGCCGGTCGTCTTCTGGGAGAAGGTGATCGGCGAGGTCAACGGGACCGACCCCGACGTCATCTTCCTGGCCGAGGCGTTCACCCGCCCGGCGATGATGCACACCCTCGCCAAGATCGGCTTCCAGCAGTCCTACACCTACTTCACCTGGCGCAACGGGAAGGACGAGCTGACCGAGTACCTCACCGAACTCTCCGGGGACGCCGCCTCGTACATGAGGCCCAACTTCTTCGTCAACACCCCCGACATCCTCCACGCCTACCTCCAGAACGGCGGGCGTCACGCCTTCGAGGTCCGCGCGGTGCTCGCCGCGACCCTCTCTCCCACCTGGGGGGTCTACTCGGGCTACGAGCTGTGCGAGTCGACACCGGTCAGGCCGGGCAGCGAGGAGTACCTTGACTCGGAGAAGTACCAGCTCCGCCCGCGCGACTGGGCGGCCGCGGAGCGTGCGGGCACCACCATCGCCCCGCTCCTCACCGAACTGAACCGGCTGCGCCGCCGCCATCCGGCACTGCAGGAGCTGCGCAACCTGCGCTTCCACCACAGCGACAACCCGTCGATCATCGTCTACTCGAAGCACTGCGCACACCCGTACGCCGACACGGTTCTCACGGTGGTCAACCTCGACCCCCACCACACCCACGAGGCCACGGTCTCGTTGGACCTGGCGGAACTCGGCCTCACTCCCGCTCAGGCGAGTGGCGCCGAACTTTTTCCGGTGCGCGACGAGCTCACCGGCGAGACCTATCACTGGGGCAGGGACAACTATGTGCGCCTGGAGCCGGGCCGCGGCGCGGCGCCCGCGCACATCCTCTCCCTGCGACCGTCCCCACAGACCGGAGGGTCACCCAACCATGACCGTCAATGAACCCGTCATCGACACGTTCGAGGACACGCCCGCCAAGGACCGCGATCCCGATTGGTTCAAGAGGGCCGTCTTCTATGAAGTGCTGGTCCGGTCCTTCCAGGACAGCAACGGCGACGGCATCGGCGATCTGAAGGGCCTCACCGCCCGGCTCGACTACCTGCAGTGGCTGGGCGTGGACTGCCTCTGGCTGCCCCCGTTCTTCAAGTCCCCGCTGCGGGACGGCGGCTACGACGTCGCCGACTACACCTCCGTGCTCCCCGAGTTCGGCGACCTCGCCGACTTCGTGGAGTTCGTGGACGCCGCACACCAGCGCGGCATGCGGATCATCATCGACATGGTCATGAACCACACCAGCGACCAGCACCCGTGGTTCCAGGAGTCCCGGCGCGATCCCGACGGCCCCTACGGCGACTACTACGTGTGGGCCGACGACGACAAGCAGTACCCGGACGCCCGCATCATCTTCGTCGACACCGAGGCGTCCAACTGGACGTTCGACCCGGTGCGCAAGCAGTACTACTGGCACCGCTTCTTCTCCCACCAGCCGGATCTCAACTACGAGAACCCGCAGGTCCAGGAGGAGATGATCTCGGCGCTGAAGTTCTGGCTGGACCTGGGCATCGACGGGTTCCGGCTGGACGCGGTCCCCTACCTGTACGCGCAGGAGGGCACCAACTGCGAGAACCTCCCGCAGACCCACGAGTTCCTCAAGAAGGTCCGCGCCGAGATCGACGCCCACTACCCCGACACCGTGCTGCTGGCCGAGGCCAACCAGTGGCCGGAGGACGTCGTCGACTACTTCGGCGACTACTCCAAGGGCGGCGACGAGTGCCACATGGCGTTCCACTTCCCCGTCATGCCGCGCATCTTCATGGCGGTGCGGCGCGAGTCGCGCTACCCGGTCTCCGAGGTCCTGGCCAAGACCCCGGCCATCCCCTCGGGCTGCCAGTGGGGCATCTTCCTGCGCAACCACGACGAGCTGACCCTGGAGATGGTCACCGACGAGGAGCGCGACTACATGTACGCGGAGTACGCCAAGGATCCGCGGATGCGCGCCAACATCGGCATCCGGCGGCGGCTGGCCCCGCTGCTGGACAACGACCGCAACCAGATCGAGCTGTTCACCGCCCTGCTGCTGTCCCTGCCGGGCTCGCCGATCCTGTACTACGGCGACGAGATCGGCATGGGCGACAACATCTGGCTGGGCGACCGGGACGCGGTGCGCACCCCGATGCAGTGGACGCCCGACCGCAACGCGGGCTTCTCCTCCTGCGATCCGGGCCGGCTGTTCCTGCCCACGATCATGGACCCGGTCCACGGCTACCAGGTCACCAACGTCGAGGCCGCCATGAGCAGCCCTTCCTCGCTGCTGCACTGGACCCGCCGGATGATCGAGATCCGCAAGCAGAACCCGGCCTTCGGGCTGGGCACGTACACCGAACTGCCCTCGTCCAACCCGGCGGTGCTCGCCTTCCTGCGCGAGTACGGGGACGACCTGGTGCTGTGCGTGAACAACTTCTCGCGGTTCCCGCAGCCCACCGAGCTGGATCTGAACGCCTTCGGCGGACGCCACCCGGTGGAGCTGATCGGCGGGGTGCGGTTCCCTCCCATCGGGGAGCTGCCGTACCTGCTGACGCTGGCCGGACACGGCTTCTACTGGTTCCGGCTGCGCGAGCAGGCGTGAGGCGGGGGTAGGGCAGGCATGGACAGCGGCGGCCCGGGAACGAGTCCGGACACGGATTGGGCCCGGGCCGCCGCGGGCAGTATTCCTCCCACCACCGATCGCACCGCTCGAAGCAGTTCGCTAGCCCGCTTGGTGGGTACTCCCCGACACGTCCCGCACCGCCGGACAGCCACAGCCGCAATCCGGGACACTCTGCCGTACCTTTCGTGTGCCCGGGGAAAGGACGCCATGTCGGACAGCTCCTCGCCGCGCGCCGCCGTCGTCGCCACGCGCGAGCCGGAGGGCGCGGCGCTGCTGCGTTCGCTCACGCCACTGCTCACCGAATGGCTTCCGCGGCAACGCTGGTTCGCCGGGAAGGGGCGGCCCGTCAGCGGATTCGCCCTCGTCGCCGCCACCGAGCTGCTGCCGTGCACGAGCGGCGCCGCGCCGGGTCTGCTGCACCTGCTGGTGCGGGCCCGCCAGCCCGGCGGGCCGGAACAGACCCATCCGGTTCCCGCCGACTGCTACCAGTTGCTGCTGGGCGTGCGCGACGCCCTGCCGCCGCCATTGGCCGGATCCCTGATCGGGCACCCCGCCGACGGGCCGCTGGCCGGCCGCACGGTGTACGAGGCCCTGCACGATCCGAGGCTGGCCGCCGTACTGCTGGAGCGGCTGCGCTCCCCCGGGCGGCTCGGCCCGCTGCTCTTCCAGCGGGAGCGCGGCACCACGATCCCGCAGGGGCTGCCGCCCAGGCCGCTGAGCGTGGAGCAGTCGAACTCCTCGGTGGTCTACGGCGACAGCCACATCCTCAAGCTGTTCCGCCGGGTCAGCCCCGGCGTCAACCCCGATCTGGAACTGCCGCTGGCCCTGGCGCGGGCCGGGTCGGACCGGGTGCCCGCGCCGGCCGCCTGGTTCGAGGCGCGCCCCGGCGAACGCCCCGGCGAGGGCGGTGAGGCGGGCGAGCCGATGACACTGGGCGTGCTCCAGCCCTTCCTGCCCGGCACCAGCGACGGCTGGCAGCTCGCACTGGGTTCGCTGGCCTCGCACGGCGACTTCTCCGGCTCCGCGCGTGCGCTGGGCCGGGCGATCGCCGAGGTGCACACCACACTGGCGCAGGCTCTGCCGGTGACGGCGCTGGGCCGCCGCCAGCTGGAGTTCATCGCCTCCGGCATGAACGAGCGGCTGGAGGCCGCGGCCGCCGCCGTACCCGCCCTGCGCCCCTACCGGGGGAAGCTGCACACCGTCTTCGACGCCGTCGCCGGGCTCGGCCGCGGCGGGCGCTCCTGGTCCGCCCAGCGCATCCACGGCGACCTCCATCTGGGCCAGGCGCTGTGCGCGGGGGACGACGGCCGCTGGTCGGTCATCGACTTCGAGGGCGAGCCCGCCCGTCCCATCGCCGAACGCCGCCGCCCCCAGCCGGTGGTGCGGGACATCGCGGGGATACTGCGCTCCTTCGACTACGCGGCGTGCCAGCACGCCCGCTCCTCCCCCGGCGAGGCCGGATGGGCCCGCGAGTGGTCCGAGAAGAATCGTGACGCCTACTGCTCCGGCTACGCCGACGCCTCCGGCTCCGACCCGCGCGACGAGGACGTCCTGCTGCGCGCGTACGAGACGGACAAGGCCGTCTACGAAGTGCTCTACGAGGCCAGGCACCGCCCCGCCTGGCTCGCCATCCCGATGTCCGCCGTCCAGCGGCTCGCGGACACCTGAACGATTCCGTGCACAGGAGGCCCCTTCCGTGACCCCCCGTCCCGACAGCCGACCGTTCTCCGAGACCTCCCCGCGGCCCGTCCGCACCGGCGGCCGGGACGAGGACGCCGCCCCGGCCGCCGCCCAGGGAGCCGCCGGCCCGAAGGGCCCGGCCGGCGCCGCGGACCCCGCCGGAGGGAAGCCCGCCGCCGGGAAGACCGCGGCGAAGAAGACCTCCGCCAAGCGGACGGCCGCCAAGAAGACCGCGACCGGGAAGGTCGTGGCGAAGAAGGCGGCGGCCAAGAAGACAGCCGCGAAGAAGACCGCCGCCAAGAAGGCGGTGACCGGGAAGAAGGCGGCGACCGGGAAGGCCGCCGCGAAGAAGGTCCCGGCGGGGAAGACCGCGGCCAGGGCCGCCGGCAAGGCCCCCGCGCGGAAGGTCGCGGCCGGGAAGGCGGCGGCGTCCGAACCCGTGGCCCTGCGCCAGGACGAGCCGCTGAAGGACCACGCCCCCAACTGGCCCGGCGCCCGCCCGCCCGCACCGCGCCGGAGCGACGACGCCCCGGCCGGGCAGGGCGTCGGGCGCGCCGCCGCGCTGGACCCCGGTGAGCGGCAGCGCCTGCTGCACGGCTCCCACCACGACCCGCACACGGTGCTCGGCGCACACCGGGTGCCCGGCGGGGTGCTGTTCCGCGCGCTGCGGCCCTACGCCCGCTGTGTCGCCGTCCTGGCCGAGGGTGTGCGGGCCGAGCTGCACGACGACGGGGACGGGCTGTTCTCCGGCGTGCTCCCGCTGGCCGCCGAGCCCTCGATGCCCTCCTACCGGCTGCTGGTGCGCTACGGGGAGGAACCCGGCCAGGACGAGCTGGAGACCGAGGACCCGTACCGCTTCCTGCCCTCGCTCGGCGAACTGGACCTGCATCTGATCGGCGAGGGCCGCCACGAGGAGCTGTGGCGGGCGCTGGGCGCGCGCCCCATGACCGTCGACGGGGTGGCCGGCACCCGCTTCACCGTCTGGGCTCCCAACGCCCTGGGGGTGCGGGTCGCCGGGGACTTCAACTGCTGGGACGGCACCGCCTGCCCCATGCGCTCACTGGGCGGCAGCGGTGTGTGGGAGCTGTTCCTGCCCGGGGTCGGCGCGGGCGCGCTGTACAAGTTCGACATCACCCGCCCGGACGGCTCCCACACCCTGCGCGCCGACCCGATGGCCCGCCGTACCGAGGTCCCGCCGGCGACCGCCTCGGTCGTGGAGGAGTCGGCGTACACCTGGCACGACGAGGAGTGGCTGGCCCGCCGCGCCGAACGCGCTCCCCACCAAGCCCCTCTGTCCGTCTACGAGGTGCACCTGCCCTCCTGGCGCCCCGGGCTGACCTACCGCGAACTGGCCGAGCAGCTCCCGGCGTACGTGAAGGACCTGGGCTTCACCCATGTGGAGCTGATGCCCGTCGCCGAGCACCCCTTCGGCGGCTCCTGGGGCTACCAGGTCACCGGTTTCTACGCCCCCACCGCGCGCATGGGCACCCCCGACGACTTCCGGTACCTGGTGGACCGCCTCCACCAGGAGGGCATCGGGGTGCTGATGGACTGGGTGCCCGCGCACTTCCCCAAGGACGAGTGGGCGCTGGCCCGCTTCGACGGCACCGCGCTGTACGAGCACTCCGACCCGGCCCGCGCCGAGCACCCGGACTGGGGGACGCTGGAGTTCAACTTCGGCCGCACCGAGGTCCGCAACTTCCTGGTCGCCAACGCGGTCTACTGGTGCGAGGAGTTCCACATCGACGGCCTGCGCGTGGACGCCGTCGCCTCGATGCTCTACCTGGACTACTCGCGCGAGTCCGGCCAGTGGACCCCCAACGTGTACGGCGGCCGGGAGAACCTGGACGCGGTGGCCTTCCTGCAGGAGATGAACGCCACCGTCTACCGCCGCTGCCCCGGCGTGATCACCGCCGCCGAGGAGTCCACCGCCTGGGACGGCGTCACCCGCGCCACCCACCACACCGGGCCGGGCGGCTTCGGCGGGCTGGGCTTCGGCTTCAAGTGGAACATGGGGTGGATGCACGACTCCCTGGAGTACATGGTCAGGGAGCCGGTCCACCGCAAGTACCACCACAACGAGATGACGTTCTCGATGGTGTACGCCTACTCGGAGAACTACATCCTGCCCATCTCCCACGACGAGGTGGTGCACGGCAAGCGGTCGCTGGTGTCGAAGATGCCGGGCGACTGGTGGCAGCAGCGGGCCGACCACCGGGCGTACCTGGGCTTCATGTGGTCCCATCCGGGCAAGCAGCTGCTTTTCATGGGGCAGGAGTTCGCACAGGGTGCGGAGTGGTCGGAGGCGCACGGGCCGGACTGGTGGCTGCTGGACCCGGCGTACTCGGCCGCCGGCGACCACCAGGGGGTGCGGGATCTGGTCCGCGACCTCAACCGCGTCTACACCGCCACGCCCGCCCTGTGGGAGCTGGACACCGATCCGGCCGGCTTCTCCTGGATCGAGGGGGGCGCTGCCGACGACAACGTCTTCGCGTTCCTGCGGTACGCCGCCGACGGCTCGCCGCTGATCGCCGTCTCCAACTTCTCCCCCGTCGTCCGGCACGGCTACCCGATCGGCGTCCCCGCGGGGATCCCCGCCTGGCGGGAGGTCCTCAACACCGACGCGGCACGGTACGGCGGGAGCGGCGTGGGCAACCCCGGGGTGCTGAAGGCGGACGCGGCTCCGGCGCACGGCCGCCCGGCCGGCATCGCCCCGACGCTGCCGCCGCTGGCGACGATCTGGCTCGTGCCCGCCTGAGCCGTACGCCGTCGCGGCGGGCAGGGAGGAAACGCGGCGGCCCTGCCCGGTGGGGGGAGACGGGGCAGGGCCGCCGCGGGTGGCCCGGGGCGTTCACGGGGAGGTCACACGCCCGCGGGCTTCGGTGGCGGTCCCGGTGAGGGCCGGATCCCGCGTGGTTCCGTCGCCGGCGGTCCGGTCGGGGGCGCCGGGGCCGGTGTCGTGGGAGTGGGCGTCGTCGAGGAGGGTCCGCTCGTCGAAGGGGAGGCGGCCGGCCAGCACCTCGCCGACCCGCTCCTTGTCGATCTCCCTGGTCCAGGTGCCGACCAGCACCGTGGCGACGGCGTTGCCGGCGAAGTTCGTCAGCGCGCGGGCCTCGCTCATGAACCGGTCGATCCCGACGATCAGGCCGACGCCGTCCACCAGCTCCGGACGGTGGGACTGCAGCCCGCCGGCGAGGGTGGCCAGGCCCGCGCCGGTGACGCCGGCCGCGCCCTTCGAGGCGATGATCATGAAGACGAGCAGGGAGATCTGCTGCCCCACCGAGAGCGGATCGCCCATCGCCTCGGCCACGAACAGGGAGGCCATCGTCAGATAGATCGCGGTGCCGTCGAGGTTGAAGGAGTAGCCCGTGGGGACGGTGATGCCCACGACCGGACGGCTCACCCCCAGGTGCTCCATCTTCGCGATCAGGCGCGGCAGCGCCGACTCCGACGAGGAGGTGGACAGGATCAGCAGGAACTCGCGTCCCAGATACCTCAGCAGGGTGAGGATGTTCACCCCCGCCACCAGCTTCAGCAGCGCCCCCAGCACGACGAAGACGAACAGCAGGCAGGTGGCGTAGAAGCCGACCATGATGACGGCCAGGGACGTCAGCGCGTCCGCACCGGTCTCGCCGACCACCGCGGCGATGGCGCCGAAGGCTCCGACCGGGGCCACCCACATGATCATGGCCAGCACCCGGAAGACCAGCCGCTGGATGTGGCCGATGCCGCGCAGCACCGGCTCGCCGGCCCGGCCCATTCCCTGGAGCGCGAAGCCCACCAGCAGGGCGACCAGCAGGGTCTGGAGCACCTCGCCCTCGGTGAAGGCGGAGACCAGTGTCGTCGGGATGACGCCCAGCAGGAAGTCGACCGTGCCCTCGCCGGCGCCCTCGGCCTGCGCCGCGCCGGCGCTCCTGGCCTCCTCGGTCAGCCGGAGCCCGGATCCGGGGTCCAGTACGTTGCCGACGACCAGGCCGATGGCCAGGGCGACGGTGGACATCACCAGGAAGTAGCCGAGCGCGAGCCCTCCCACCGCGCCGACCTTGGCGGCCTTCCGCACGGAGCCGATGCCCAGCACGATGGTGCAGAAGATCACCGGCGAGATCATCATCTTGATGAGGTCGACGAATCCGGTGCCCAGCGGTTTGAGCTCCCTGGCCACCTCCGGGGCGGCGAAGCCGAGTGCGACACCCGCCAGGACGGCGGCGATCACGGCGATGTAGAGGTAGTGGGTGCGGTCCCGTCCCGCAGGCCGCGCGGCCCGCGCACGCTGCGCGTTCCGCTCGTTCTGCGCGGTCGGTTCGTTCTGCGGTGGCACGTCGGGCTCCTCCGTGTTGCGGCTCCGACTCGCGTGGAGTCCCGGCGACTATGCACCCGGCTGTGGGGTCGATCACGGTTGCGTGCATTACGTGCACGGAAAACCCGTCCGGACGGCGGGATCCGGGCCGCTCCGGCTCCCTCGCGGGAACCGCCCGGCCGGGTGAGCGGGCAGACTGGGGTCCATGCGTCTGTCCCGCCCCCGCAGCCTGGCAGGCCAGCTCTTCGCGACGCAGGTCGTGGTGGTGGCCGCCGTGGTGGCCGGGTGCGCCCTGTTCACCTACCTGAACGACTGGCGGCAGGCCGAGACCGCCGCCCGGCACCGCGCCACCGCCACCGCCCGTGCGATCGCCGACTCGCCCTCGGTCGCGGAGGCGATCGGCTCGCCCGACCCGAGCGCGCTCCTCCAGCCGTACGCCGAGCGGGTCCGCCGCGACACCGGCGTCACCTTCGTCACGATCATGGACCCGCGCGGCATCCGCTGGACGCACCCGGAGCCGGACCGCATCGGCCGGCGCTTCGTGGGCCACATCGGCCCCGCCCGGCGCGGCGAGACCTTCCACGAGACCTACACCGGAACCCTCGGCCCCTCGGTGCGGGTGGTCACGCCCGTACGCGACGGCGGCGGACGGATCGTGGGGCTGGTGAGCGCCGGGATAGCCGTCGAGCGGATCACCGACGAGGTGGAGCGGCAGATGGCCGTCCTGCTCGCGGTGGCCTCGGGCGCGGTACTGCTCGGCGGGCTGGGCACCTATGTGATCAACGCCCGGCTGCGCCGCCACACCCACGGCATGAACGCCGCCGAGCTGAGCCGGATGCACGCCTACCACCAGGCCACGCTGCACGCCGTGCGCGAGGGCCTGGTCATGCTCGACGGGCAGCGCCGCGTCGCCCTGATCAACGACGGAGCCCGCGAGCTGCTCGGTCTGAACGGGCGCGAGGCCGTGGGGCTGGGCGTGGCCGAGCTGGGGCTGCCGGCGCCGCTGACCGGGGCGCTGCTGGCCTCCGAGCCGCGGGTGGACGAGGTCCACATGACCGACGAGAGGGTGGTCGTGGTGAACACCTCGCCGGTCTCGGTGCGCGACCTGCGCGGCACGGTGGTCACCCTGCGCGACCACACCGAGCTCCAGGCGCTCGCCGGCGAGCTGGACTCCGTGCGCGGCTTCGCCGAGGCGCTGCGCTCGCAGGCTCACGAGGCCGCCAACCGGCTGCACACCGTGGTCTCCCTGATCGAGCTGGGGCGCGAGCGGGAGGCGGTGGAGTTCGCCACCGCCGAGCTGGAGCTGGCCCAGGCGCTGACCGATCAGGTGGTCGCGGCGGTCGCCGAGCCGGTACTGGCCGCCCTGCTGCTGGGCAAGGCGGCACAGGCCGGCGAGCGCGGGGTGGAGCTGGTGCTCACCCGGGACAGCAGTGTCGACGACGGCCTGCTGCCCCCGGACCTGCCCGCCCGGGACCTGGTGACGGTACTGGGCAACCTGATCGACAACGCACTCGACGCCGCGTCCCGCGCCGCCGGGGAGGGCGCTCCCGCGGCGGCTCGGGGCACCCCCGGAGACAGTCCCGGGGACGTTCTCGCGGACACCCCCGCCCGCGTCACGGTGACCGTGCGGGCGTCGGAGCACGAGCTGCTGCTGCGGGTGGCCGACACCGGGCCGGGCATCGGGCCGGAGGAGGCCGAGGAGGTCTTCCGGCGCGGCTGGTCCACCAAGGCCGGCGGGCATGCGAGCCGGGGGCTGGGCCTGGCGCTGGTACGGCAGACCGCACGTCGGCACGGCGGCACCGTGGAGCTGGCCGGTGCGCCCGGCGGCGGCGCGGAGTTCACCGTACGGCTGCCGCTGCGCGCCGCGGCGGAGGCGACGGCGTGACCGGGCCGAAGGCGGGGGCGGGGGCGGGCGCCGGAACCGGTGCGGGGCCCGGACCGATCAGGGTCCTGGTGGTCGAGGACGACCCCGTGGCCGCCGACGCCCACGCCCTGTACGTCTCCCGGGTGCCGGGCTTCGCCGTCGCGGGGGTGGCGCACTCCCGGGCGGAGGCCGGCCGGGCCCTGGAGCGGCTGGAGGTCGATCTGGTCCTGCTCGACCTCTACCTCCCCGACGGCCACGGCCTGGCCTTGGTGCGGGCGCTGCGCGCGGCGGGCCACACCACCGACGTCTTCGCCGTCACCTCGGCCCGCGACCTGGCCGTCGTACGCGAGGGGGTCTCGCTCGGGGTGGTCCAGCACGTGCTCAAGCCCTTCACCTTCCCCACGCTGCGCGAGCGGCTCCAGCGGTACGCCCGGTTCCGGGAGACGGTCACCTGCGCGGGCGCGCGGGCCGACAGCCAGGCGGAGGTGGACCGGGCACTGGCCGCGCTGCGGGCGCCGGGGCGCGTCACGCTGCCCAAGGGGCTGAGCCCGGCCACCCTGGAGGCGGTCACCTCCGCGCTGCGCTCGGCCGCCGGCCAGGGACTGACGGCCTCCGCGACGGCCGAGCGGGTGGGCGTCAACCGGGTCACCGCCCGCCGCTACCTGGAGTACCTGGCCGGCACCGGACAGGCCGAGCGCACCCCGCGCTACGGGCAGGTGGGGCGGCCGGAGCTGCACTACCGCTGGAGCGGCTGACGGCGGCGGAGACCTCTGCGGCCACGGCCACGGGCCGGCGGGCCCACCGGTCAGAAGACGGCCTCGGTCTCGTCCATCCGGTCCTGCGGCACCGTCTTCAGCTCGGTGACCGCGTCCGCCAGCGGCGCCATGACGATCTCGGTGCCGCGCAGGGCCGTCATCATGCCGAAGTCGCCGCGGTGCGCGGCCTCCACGGCGTGCCAGCCGAAGCGGGTGGCCAGCACGCGGTCGTACGCGGTGGGGGTGCCGCCGCGCTGCACGTGGCCGAGGATGACCGGACGGGCTTCCTTGCCCAGGCGGTGCTCCAGCTCGATGGCGAGCCGGTTGCCGATGCCGGTGAAGCGCTCGTGCCCGTACTGGTCGATCTGCCCCTTCTCGTAGGGCATCGACCCCTCGGCCGGACGAGCACCCTCGGCGACGCAGACGACCGCGAACTTCTTGCCGCGCGCGAAGCGCTCCTCGATCATCTTGCACAGGCCGTCGAGCTGGAAGGGCCGCTCGGGCACGCAGATGCCGTGGGCGCCGCCGGCCATACCGGCCTCCAGCGCGATCCAGCCCGCGTGGCGTCCCATGACCTCGACGACCATCACCCGCTGGTGGGACTCGGCCGTCGTCTTCAGCCGGTCGATGGCCTCGGTGGCCACGGTGACGGCCGTGTCGAAGCCGAAGGTGCGGTCGGTGGCGGAGATGTCGTTGTCGATCGTCTTGGGCACGCCCACCACCGGCAGCCCGGCGTCGGCGAGCATCCGGGCGGCGGTGAGGGTGCCCTCGCCGCCGATCGGGATGAGCGCGTCGAGACCGAGCCGCTCCAGCAGCTCCTCGGAGTTCCGGCACGCCTCCCGCAGCCGGTCGCGCTCCAGCCTGGCCGAGCCCAGGATGGTGCCGCCCCTGGCGAGGATGCCGGAGACGGAGTCGATGTCGAGTTCGCGGTAGCGGCCGTCGAGCAGCCCCTTGAAGCCGTCTTCGAAGCCGATGACTTCGTCGTTCCGGTCGACCACGGCGCGGTGCACGACCGAACGGATCACGGCGTTCAGACCGGGGCAGTCGCCGCCTGCGGTGAGGACTCCGATGCGCATGGGATCGCTTCTCCTGCTCGCTGCTGGTTCGGGGGTGCGCCACCGCGATTGTTTCACGCTCTGAACGCATTCCCGCCTTCCGTCTCACATACCGTTCGAGACACGACCGGCAGGCGGCACCGAGGGGCACGGCGGTAGGGTCGGGAGCAGTCAGAGGAACAAGCGTCCGGACGGGCTCCTTCGGGGCTGTTCCGGCCGGTGCGGCCATCGGGCCGGACCGGCCGGCCTCCGCGGGTTTCCGCGGGTTTCCGTGGCCTTCGGCGGGGCTCCCGCCGGATCCCCGCGCCCCCTGCGGCCCCTGCGGCCCTCGCCCTCGCGGTCTCTTCGGCGCTTTTCCGCCGCGGCGTGCCCGGGTACCCGACGGAAAGGACAGGGCCCGGAGGGTCCAGGGTGCGACGAGCAGGGAGAGCACACGTGACGCGCAGCGTGTACGTGACCGGCATCGGCCGCGGAGACGGCCGCCAGGTCGTGGAGCTGGGAGTCATGGAACTCCTGTCCCGGCGGACCGGCCGGGTCGGCGTCTTCCGCCCGCTCGCCCACGACGGCCCCGACCCCATCTACGACCTGCTGCGCAGCCGCTACCGGCTCTCCCAGCCCGCCGGGACCGTGGTCGGGCTCGGCTACGACGAGGCGGTGGCCGTCCTGGCCGACCGGGGCACCGACGAGCTGGTGTCCCGGCTGGTCGACCGCTTCCACACCGTCGCCCGCGACTACGAGGCCGTCCTCGTCCTGGGCACCGACTTCGCCGACACCGGCCTGCCCGCCGAGCTGGCGCTCAACGCCCGGCTGGCCAACGAGTTCGGCGCCCCGGTGCTGGCGGTGGTGGCCGGCACCGGCCAGGACACCGACTCGCTGACCGCCGAGATCCGCAACGCCTACCACGCGTACGCCTCGCTGGGCTGCGAGGTGCTCGCGATGATCGCCAACCGGGTCGCGGACGGCGCGGCGGTCGGCGCCGTCGGACTGGACGGGCACCTGCCGGTGCCGGTGTACGCCCTGCCCGAGGACCCCGCGCTGGCCGCGCCGACCGTCACCCAGGTCGCCCAGGCGCTGGGGGCGAAGGTCCTCCAGGGGGATCCGGCCGGGCTCGCCCGCGATGTGCGCGGCTTCGTCTTCGGCGGCGCCACACTGCCGACCTTCCTGCCCGCCCTCACCGAGGGATGCCTGGTGCTCACCCCCGGCGACCGCGCGGACCTGGTCGTCGGCGCGCTGGCCGCCCACTCCGCGGGCTCCCCCGCCATCGCCGGGGTGCTGCTGACCGTCGGGGAGCACCCCGGCGAGGAGACGATGGCGCTGGCGGCCCGGCTCTCCCCGGGCACTCCGGTGCTGTCGGTGCCCGGCGGGTCGTTCTCCACCGCCGGCGAGCTGATGTCCCTGGAGGGCAGGCTGACCACGGCCAACCCGCGCAAGGCCGAGATCGCCCTCGGTCTCTTCGAGGGCCATGTGGACACCGCCCGGCTCACCGAGCGGCTCTCGGTGGTCCGCGGCGACCGGGTCACCCCGATGATGTTCGAGCACGAGCTGATCGAGCGGGCGCGGTCCGACCGCCGCCACGTCGTCCTGCCGGAGGGCACCGAGGAACGGGTGCTGCGGGCGGCCGAGGTGCTGCTGCGCCGGGGGGTGTGCGATCTGACGCTGCTGGGCGACGAGACCGAGATCCGCAAGCGCGCCGCCGAGCTGGGCATCGACCTGGGCCTGCTGGGGCCCGAGGAGCTGCCCGAGGGGACGGGTGCCTCCGCCCGCGCCGTGGATCCGTACACCTCGCCGCTGCGCGAGCGCTTCGCCGAGCTGTACGCGAAGCTGCGCGCCCACCGGGGCGTCACCCACGAGCTGGCCTACGACCAGGTGGCCGACGTCTCCTACTTCGGCACCCTGATGGTCCAGGAGGGGCTGGCCGACGGCATGGTCTCGGGCGCGGCGCACTCGACGGCGGCGACGCTGCGGCCGGCCTTCGAGATCATCCGCACCAAGCCGGACGCCCGGATCGTCTCCTCGGTGTTCTTCATGTGCCTGGCCGAGAAGGTACTGGTCTACGGCGACTGCGCGGTCAACCCCGATCCGGACGCCGAGCAGCTCGCCGACATCGCCGTCCAGTCCGCCGCCACCGCCGCCCGGTTCGGCGTGGACCCGCGGATCGCGATGCTGTCGTACTCCACCGGCACCTCCGGCTCCGGCGCGGACGTGGACAAGGTGCGGCGGGCGACGGAACTGGTACGCGAGCGCCGCCCGGACCTGCTGGTGGAGGGACCGATCCAGTACGACGCGGCGGTGGAGCCGTCGGTGGCGGCGACCAAGCTGCCGGAGTCGAAGGTCGCGGGACGGGCCACCGTGCTGGTCTTCCCGGACCTGAACACCGGCAACAACACCTACAAGGCCGTCCAGCGCTCGGCCGGCGCGGTGGCCGTCGGCCCGGTCCTGCAGGGTCTGCGCAAACCGGTCAACGACCTCTCGCGCGGCGCGCTGGTGCAGGACATCGTCACCACCGTGGCGATCACCGCGATCCAGGCGCAGCACAGCCGGCGGGCCGCGGGCGCGGCGGCCGGCCCGGCGGAGCCCACCGGGTCCGCCGGACCCGCCGAATCGCCCGGATCCACCGGGTCCACCGGGTCCGCGCGATCCACCGGACCGACCGGCCCCGAGGGGAAGGGTGCGAGCGAGTGAGAGGCACCCGCGTCCTCGTCCTGAACACCGGTTCCTCCTCGGTGAAGTACCAGCTCCTGGACATGGCCGACGGCTCCCGCCCGGCCGCCGGCCTGGTCGAGCGGATCGGCGAGCGCACCTCGTACCTGCGCCACGCCCCGGCCGGCGGTCCGGGCCGCGAGCGCGAGGAGCCGGTGCCCGACCACCAGGCGGCGCTGGAGGCCGTCGCCGGTGAACTGGCCCGCGACGGGCTGGGGCTGGACTCCCCCGAGCTGGCCGCCATCGGCCACCGGGTGGTGCACGGCGGGCGCCGCTTCACCGAGCCGACCGTGATCGACGACGCGGTGCTGGCCGAGATCGAGCGTCTGGTGCCCGTCGCGCCGCTGCACAACCCGGCCAATCTGGCGGGCATCCGCACGGCCATGGAGCTGGCGCCGCATCTGCCGCAGGTGGCGGTCTTCGACACCGCGTTCCACACGACGATGCCGGAGTACGCCGCCCGGTACGCCATCGACACCGCCGTCGCCGACGCCCACCGGGTGCGCCGCTACGGCTTCCACGGCACCTCGCACGCGTACGTCTCGCGCAGGGCGGCCGAGCTGCTGGGACGGGATCCGTCCGAGGTGAACGTCATCGTGCTGCACCTGGGCAACGGCTCGTCGGCCTCGGCGGTGCGCGGCGGGCGGTGCGTGGACACCTCCATGGGGCTCACCCCGCTGGAGGGCCTGGTGATGGGTACCCGTTCGGGTGATGTCGACCCGGCGGTGGTCTTCCATCTGGCGCGGGTCGCCGGGATGTCGGTGGACGAGATCGACGTCCTGCTGAACAAGCGCAGCGGCCTGCTGGGCCTGTGCGGGGACAACGACATGCGGGAGGTCCTGCGCCGGATGGCGGGCGAGGGGCCGGACGCGGAGTCGGCGAGACTGGCCTTCGAGATCTACGTCCACCGGCTGAAGAAGTACATCGGCGCCTACTGCGCGGTGCTCGGCCGGGTGGACGCGGTGGTCTTCACCGCCGGGGTCGGCGAGAACGCCGCACCGGTGCGGCAGGCCGCCGTCGAGGGGCTGGAGGGCCTGGGTCTGGCCGTGGACGCGGAGCTGAACGCCGCGCGCGGCGGCGGGCCCCGGCTGGTGTCCCCGCCCGCCGCGCGGGTGGCGGTGGCCGTGGTGCCCACCGACGAGGAGCTGGAGATCGCCGGCCAGACGTATGCGCTGGTGGGCGACGGCACCACGGAACGGAAGTGAGCCAGCTCACCCCCTGGAACGTTCCGCCACTGAACAAAAGATAGGATCGCCCCCATGCGCCGTTCCAAAATCGTCTGCACCCTGGGCCCCGCCGTGGACTCCTACGATCAGCTCAAGACGCTGATCGAGGCCGGCATGAACGTGGCCCGCTTCAACATGAGCCATGGCAGCCACGCCGAGCACGAGGAGCGCTACCACCGTCTGCGCAAGGCCTCCCAGGAGACCGGGCGCGCCATCGGCGTGCTCGCCGACCTCCAGGGCCCCAAGATCCGCCTGGAGACCTTCGCCGACGGTCCCGTCGAGCTGGTGCGCGGCGACGAGTTCACCATCACCACCGAGGACGTCCCCGGCGACCGCACCATCTGCGGCACCACCTACAAGGGCCTGCCGGGCGACGTCTCCAAGGGCGAGACGGTCCTGATCAACGACGGCAACGTCGCCCTCCAGGTGATCGACGTGGACGGCCCCCGGGTGCGCTGCATCGTCATCGAGGGCGGTGTGATCTCCGACCACAAGGGCATCAACCTGCCCGGTGTGGCGGTCAACGTCCCGGCCCTGTCCGAGAAGGACGTCGAGGACCTGAGGTTCGCGCTGGAGATGGGCTGCGACATGGTGGCGCTCTCCTTCGTGCGCGACGCCGCCGACGTCCGCGACGTCCACCGGGTGATGGACGAGGTCGGCCGCCGGGTTCCGGTGATCGCCAAGGTGGAGAAGCCGCAGGCGGTGGAGAACATGGAGGACGTGGTCCTCGCGTTCGACGGCGTGATGGTGGCCCGCGGCGACCTGGCGGTGGAGTACCCGCTGGAGAAGGTGCCGATGGTGCAGAAGCGGCTGATCGAGATGTGCCGCCGCAACGCCAAGCCGGTGATCGTGGCGACCCAGATGATGGAGTCGATGATCACCAACTCCCGGCCCACCCGTGCCGAGGCCTCCGATGTGGCCAACGCGATCCTGGACGGCGCGGACGCGGTGATGCTCTCGGCGGAGTCCTCGGTGGGCCAGTACCCGATCGAGACCGTCAAGACGATGTCGAAGATCGTCCAGGCCGCCGAGGAGGAGCTGCTCTCGCGCGGCCTCCAGCCGCTGGTGCCCGGCAAGAAGCCGCGCACCCAGGGCGGTTCGGTGGCCCGCGCGGCCTGCGAGATGGCGGACTTCCTCAACGGCAAGGCACTGGTCGCCTTCACCAAGTCCGGCGACACCGCCCGGCGGCTCTCCCGCTACCGGGCCGCCCAGCCGATCCTGGCCTTCACCACCGAGCCCTCCACCGCCTGCCAGCTCACCCTGAGCTGGGGTGTGGAGTCCTTCGTGGTGCCGCACGTGGACCACACCGACGACATGGTGGACCTGGTCGACGCCGAGCTGCTCAAGCTCCAGCGGTACAACATCGGCGACACCATGATCATGACGGCCGGCTCGCCTCCCGGCATCCCCGGCACCACCAACATGGTGCTGGTGCACCACCTGGGCAGCGACCAGCGCTGACCCGCCGGCCCGTCCGGCCCTCTCGCCGCGGGTGTCAGTTCTCGTTGTAGAGGTTCATGCCCGGGATGTGCAGGTCTCCGCCGAACTGGCCGGCCTGCCTGACCGACACGTCCGTGAAGAACACCTCGGGGATGTTCAGCGGCGGCGGCGACTCGGGGCTGAAGGTGATCTTGATGAGCCCGAAGAGCTTGCCCTTCAGCTCCTCGGTGTACATCGTCACCGTGCCGTTGCGGATGGTGGAGGTGCTGCCCTTGGCCGCCTTGACGTGCGCGGTGCTGCCGCCGGGCCCCTCCACCAACTGGTGCAGGTCCCGGATGTCCACCGAGCGGGCGGTGAACTTCAGGACGTTCTTGACCGTGCCGTTGTGGGTGCGGACCTTGACGATGCCGTGGTAGTCCAGGCCGTGGAGGGCGAGCAGGCTGGTCTCCAGCAGCCACGGGGCGTTGGGCAGCACCGCCTCGGTCTGCTCCTCCTCGGCCTCGGCCAGCGCCTCGGCGTCGTAGGTCGGGCAGGGGAAGGGTTCCTTGCCGGAGGCGTCCGTCCCGGGGGCGTCCGTCCCGGGGGCGGTCGCGCCGTCCGCCGCTTCCCCGGCCTTCTCGCGCGCCTTGCCGGCGGTGTCCTCCACCGCGTCGCCGACGCGGTCGGTGGTGTCCTTCAGCCCCTTCCCGACACTGTCGGCGGCACCCTCGACGGCGTCCTTCACCGGGGCGTCAAAGGCACCGTCCCGGGGCTGTCCGGACTGCCCGGACTGCGACGGGCTCGGCGAGGCGGAGGGCTCGGCCGCGGCCTCGGCCTGCGCGCCGTCGTCCTTCTTCTCGGCCGGGGTGAACAGGTCCTTGATGGCGTCGCCGATGCCCAGCGGGTCCAGCGGGTTGCGCTCCTCGGACTCCGAGGGGCTCGGCTCGGGCTCCGGCGTACCGGCGCCCCCCTTCTCCCCGCCTCCGGCGCCGCCGTCGGCCGGCGGCTCGGCGGGCGCCGTGGCACCGGGCTCCGGCGCGGGGGTGGCATCCGGCTCGGCGTCCTTGCCGGACTCGTTCCGGCCGTCCTCGCCGGACTCGTTCCGACCGTCCCCGCTCTCCTCGCCGCCCTGGCCGGGCCGGCCCTTCTCCGTCTCCTGCCCGCTGCCCTCCTCCGCCTCCTTGTCGGGCGCGGTCACGCACGGCCCGTCCCTGAAGGGGTTCTCGGGCAGCGGCTCGGCGAGGGCGAGTCTGGGGG
Organism: Streptomyces sp. ICN903; assembly: GCF_022015835.1. NCBI lineage: Bacteria > Bacillati > Actinomycetota > Actinomycetes > Kitasatosporales > Streptomycetaceae > Streptomyces > Streptomyces sp. ICN903. The sequence goes on from NZ_JAKMAY010000017.1 coordinate 34,552, forward strand.
TGAGCCCCATGCCCATGAGCACGGCCGACGGCATGGCGGCCAGGGCTATCGCCTTGCCGGCGGGAACGTGCAGCCGGGTCAGCAGCGGCTTCCTGGGGGCGGCGTGGCGCGGCCCGGTCCTCGTACGCCGGGACGGCTCGGCCGCGGCCTCCCGGTCCTCACGGTTCAACTCCTCAGGCGTCACGGTGCGCCCCGTTCTGTCCGTCGTCCGCCCCGGCGGGGGCCGGCTCGACGATGCTCAGGCCCACCTCCTGCGGAGCCTCTTCGGGCGCGGGATCACCGGGGACCTCCCCGGTCTCCGCGGGCTCGGCCGGCCGCTCCTTGCTCTGCACCCAGGAGACGGCCATCGCGCCGCCGACCATCGCCAGCAGGAAGCCCACGAAGAGGCCCCCGAGGTTGGAGACCACCAGCGAGACCAGGGCCAGCAGGATGGCGGCGACTCCGCTGAACACCCGGGAGTGCGGCTGGAACCACATGGTCAGGCCCAACACGAACAGCAGCACGCCGATGATCAGCGATCCGGAGCCCGTGGTGGTCGCCAGCCGGAAGGACAGCTGGCTCAGGCTGGGGTCGGCGTACGGGATCCAGATGATCGGCACGCCGCCCAGCAGCGTCAGCAGTCCCGCCCAGAAGGGGCGCTGCCAGCGCCACAGGCGGAACGACTGCCGCCAGTGGCTGATGCGTTCACGCGCTCCCGGCGACTCGGCACTCATCAGAAAACAGCTCCCTAGGGCCGAACTGTCCATAAAGATCGATGGCACTGCGGGGAGGCGGGGAACCGGCTCGGCGGTCCCCCGCCCCCTCTCCGCTCAGTGCGTCAGAAGCACTCGTTCTTGCCCTTGGCGACATTCAGCGAAAGGCCGGAGAGCTTGAAGGTGCCGGCGCTGGTGGCCCAGGACGTCTGCTTGACGCCGGTGAGCACCGCCTCGTCGGCCTCCTGGGCGAAGGAACCCGGAAGCACGGCGTCGCCGTCCTTCAGGCCCGGGCCCTTGCTCGTGTCGTTCGCCGAGACACCGATGTTGATGTTCTTGAACGTGGCGTCGGCGTCGAGCTGGTCGAGGTCGATGTAGAGGTTCTTCGCCTCGACGACCTTGCCGTCGTTGCCCGCGTTCAGCTTCACCGAGACATCGCCGAAGACCGGAACGGGGATCACGACGGACTGGCACAGGCCCCTGAGCTCGGCGCTCTTGAAGGCCGACACGGCGACGGGGACCTTCTTGCCCCCGTGCACGGTGTCGATCGTGCCGTACTGCACGAACCCCTTGCCGTCCAGCCGGTCAACCGAGACCTTCGCCTGCTGACCGGAGACGCTGAACGACGCGGCGAGTGCACCCTGTGCCAGGGCGACCCCGACCGCCGCCGTGGCGGCGACGCTGGGAACCATGACGACGGCGAACCGCTTCCATCTGGTCCCGCCACGAGCCACAGACTCCATGACTTTCCTCCTTCTCGGACGTACATCTCCGGCCCGGGCCTGGCCCGGACGGGATGGGAGAAGTGCTACGTCCTCGGGAAGGAGAGCGCCGTTCCCCGGATTCGCCTGATTCCGGAGCGCCGGCGATCACCCCCGAGCGACAACCACTGGCCACGCTCTCGCGCAACCTGCCGGACAGGCCCTGCCCTTCGGCAGAGACCCCCCTGTCCGCGACCGGCGTCACCGACGCCGGCCCACCCGGTGGGGACCCATGGTCCGGCTCTGCCCGGGCGTGGTGTACCGGGCTGCGGACGATGGACCGAGCGTGGCCGATCGTGGTGCATGAGAGGCCGGGGCACAAGGGGCTCGTTACTTGTGAGTAACGGGGAGATGACAGGGTCCGCGCCGAAAGTGATCAATCAGGCACTCAGGGTCGCCGGGAGAAACGATGGGCGAGCGGATCAAACGGACTTTGCGGGACCGAACACCCCAGGCGGCTTACTACGAGTAACAGCGGCCGCGATTGCCAAGTTTCGGTAAAGTCGCGGCCGCTGTTGATCGTTATGTCAATAAGTCCCGGACCACCGGAACCGGCAGGTCAGAAAAGCACCCGGGCAAGGGCACCGCGTGCCGCGACCACCCTCGGATCCTCGTGCCCGACCACCTCGAAGAGCTCCAGCAGACGGACGCGGGCGGCCTCCCTGTCGTCCCCCGCCGTACGGCGGACGGTCTCCACCAGCCGACCGAAGGCGTCCTCGACGTGCCCGCCGGCGAGGTCGAGGTCGGCCGCCCTCAGCTGCGCCCGGACATCGGCGGGCGCCTCGGCCGCCTCCTTGCGCACCTGGGCCGCGTCCAGTCCCTGGACGCGCTGCAGGAGCTCGGCCTGGGCCAGGCCCAGCTTGGCCTCGGTGTTGGCCGGGTCGTCGGCGAGCACGTTCCGGTACGCCTGGATCGCGCCGCCCAGGTCCCCCGCGTCCAGCGCGGAGTGCGCGGCCGCCAGCGCCGGGTCCTCCGGGACGGCGGGCGCGGCCGGAGCCTGCCCGCCACCCTCCACCGAGATGCCGGTGATGCCGAAGCGCTGCTCGGCGACCTGGACGAGCTGGTCCAGCACCTCGCGCACCTGCTGCTCGGGCGCCGCGCCCTGGAACAGCGGCAGGGCCTGGCCGGCCACCACCGCGAAGACGGCCGGGATGCCCTGCACCCCGAACTGCTGGAAGAGCGCCTGGTTGCGGTCGACGTCGATCTTGGCGAGGAGGAAGCGCCCGGCGTACTCGTGCGCCAGCCGCTCCAGCAGCGGGCCGAGCTGCTTGCACGGACCGCACCACTCGGCCCAGAAGTCGATGACCACCGGGACTTCGGCGGAGCGCTGGAGCACCTCCTGCTCGAAGTCCGCCTCCTCGACGTCGATCACCAGGGACACCGGGACCGCTCCGGCTGCTCCGGCCGCTCCCGCCTCGCCGGTACCACCGGCCCCGCCCTGCTGCCGTGCGGCCCGGGCACGGGCCTCCTCGGCCTTCTGCTTGGCCTCCCCGGCCGCCTTCACCGCGGCGAGGTCGACCACTCCGCTCATGGACATGTTGCGTGGCTGCATGTGACCAGTCTCCCCCGTTCCCGGACCGTTCCGTGCAGCGTGTCGCACATCGGCGCCGGGTCCCCGTCCGGCGCCAGTGGTTGTCGCGTGATCGCCGCCTGTTCCGGAGGTCCCGGAACCAGCGTTTCGATACGCCTCGTAGCGTAACTCACGGCCCCGGCTACAGTCACCCCATGGCCGATTCCGCTCGACGCACGGGCAGGCCGCGCAGCGCCGCGGCCGACCGCGCGATCCTCGACGCGACGCGCTCGGCGCTGGTCGAGCTGGGGTGGGGCGGGCTGACCATGGGGGACG
>NZ_JAKMAY010000170.1:0-12737 GCF_022015835.1 Streptomyces sp. ICN903
CCCCATGATCCTGCCCCGGCCCGCCCGTACGGCGCCAGGGTCCAACGGCCCCGCCGCCCGCGCGGGCGGCGGGAACCCGGGGCAGCCCGATCCCGGCGCCGCTCCGGCACGCCAGCCGTGCCCGCCGGCGGCTCACCTCACGCGGACCGCCCCAGGTCGAACCCGACGTCCACCACCCCCTCCACCGACCGCGCCATCCGGGCGGCCACCGGGACCAGGGCGGTGTTGCGGATCTCGCCGGTGAAGGTCACCACACCGTCCGCCACCCGCACCCCCACGCTCCGGTCACCGCCGGGGAAGAGGGGTTCGACGACCTCCCGGCGCACCTCCCGGGCGATGTCCTCGTCCGGGCGCAGGAAGACCTTCAGCAGGTCCCCGCGGCTGACGACGCCGACCAGCAGGCCGTCGGCGTCGGTCACGGGCAGCCGCTTGACGCGCCGGTGCGCCATGATCCGCGCCGCCTCGGCCAGTGTGGCGCGGGCGTGGACGGTGACCGCCGGCGCCGTCATCAGCTCGCCCGCGGTCACCGCCCCCACCCGGGCCAGCTCCTGCGGGCGCCGCAGCTGCTCCATGCGGCTGGGATCGCCGTCCCGGAACTCCTCCTTGGGCAGCAGATCCGCCTCGGAGACGACGCCGACGACGCGGCCCTCGCCCTCCAGCACCGGCAGAGCGCTGACCTTCCACTGCTCCATGGTCATCACGATCTGCTTGAACGGGGCGTCCCGCCCGATGGAGACGACGGTCTGGCTCATCACGTCGCCGACGGTGTGCGGGGCGTGCGGGGCTCCGTCCGCGCCGCCGCCGGTGTCCGCGCCGACCGCGCCGGCCGTGCCGGCCGCGCTGTCCGTACCGTCCATGAGACCCTCCTCGAGGAGTCGTTTGCCCTGCCGCGCCCGGGCGCGTGTCACGGCATGGGTCCGCTGCCGTAGGGCCCGTACAGGTCCAGCAGCCGGGTGCGGGCCGCCTGCAGCCGGTGCGAGATGATCTCGGCCATCCGCAGGGCCACCGCGCGCCCCAGCACCGGGTCGGCCTCGCACAGCTGACGCACCCGGGCGGCGTCGAACTCCAGGGCCCGCACCGGGCTGAGCGCCTCGGCGCCCAGCTGCCAGGTGTAGGGCGGGAAGAGCCAGGACCAGCCCAGCAGGTCGCCGTGGGAGAGGGTCTCCACCGCCGCGGGGCGGCGGCCGGGCACCCGCATGTCGAGGGTGACCGAGCCGGTGCGGATGACCCAGAACCGGTCGGCCCGGTGGCCCTCCTCGGAGATACGGGCGCCGGCGGGGAAGGAGACCTCGCGGGCGAGTTCCAGCAGCCGTTCGCGGTTCTCCGGGGGCAGCGCCCCGAGCAGGTTGTTGGCGGTGACGATCATGGCGGGCCTCCCTGGTGCCGAGTGGGCGGTGTACACGCGGGCGTCCGCTCCCGGTACGGGCGTCGTGGCGGTCCGCCGCCGCTGCCTCTACTCCCGTTGTACTCCCGTGGCCGGGAAGTGGTACCCCACCGTCATCGTCGGATTTCCCGCACCACCGGGACAGGGGCCGTACGGGGACCCCGGACGGGACTTTCGGCCCCCGTGCACGGGCCCGCGGACCACTGCTGCCGCGGCCGCCGCCGCGAGACGGTGTGAACGTGCCCGAACGGCGGGCCGGCTTTCCGCGAAGGGGATGAGCGACATGGCAGTCCACGGCCACACGCACGGACACAGGGGGTTCCGCCTCCCGGTACGGCGCACCACCCAGACCGCACCCGCGTCCGGCGAGACGGCGGCCGCGACGGCCGTGGTCCCGGCGGCGTCGGCCGCGGCCCGCGTCCTGGCCGGGGTCCGCTTCGCGGCCGGGTTCGTCTTCCTGTGGGCGTTCGCGGACAAGGCCTTCGGTCTGGGCTACGCGACCCCCGCCGAGCGGGCCTGGACCGAGGGAGGCTCGCCCACGAAGGGCTTCCTCAGCGGTGTGGCCGTCGGCCCCCTGGAGTCGTTCTTCCACGGCATCGCCGGGGCCGCCTGGGCGGACTGGCTGTTCATGCTCGGCCTGCTCGGCATCGGCCTCGCCCTGACCGCCGGCGTCGCACTGCGGCTCGCGGCGGCCGCCGGAACCGTGATGATGGCGCTGATGTGGGCCGCGGAGTGGCCCCCGGCCCGGCACCTGTCGGACGGCAGCCCCAGCATGTCGACCAACCCGGTCGTGGACTACCACGTGATGTACGCCGCCGTCCTGATCGCCCTGGCGGTCGCGGCGGCGGGCGACACCTGGGGACTGGGCCGGTGGTGGGCCCGGCTGCCCCTGGTCCGCAGCCTCCCCTGGCTGCGGTGAACCCGCCGCCCCGCGGCGGACCACCGGCCCGCGACGCCCCCCGGGGCGCCGCGGGCCGGCCGTTTCCCCGCCGCGCGGGACACCAGGCCCGCTGGAAAGGGACCAGTGACCCCTGCCGAACGCGGGTACCCGGACCGATCATGGAAACGAAAGCGGCGGAGAGCCGCCTGTCAACGGAGGTGTTGTGATGGTACGTACGGTCACCGTGGGAGTGGACGGCTCCGCCGAGAGCCTGGCCGCCGCCGACTGGGCGGCCCGGGAGGCGGCGCGGCGCGGGGTGCCGCTGCGCCTCGTCCACGTGCGGGAGCCCGACCCCTTCACCCCTCCGGACTCCTACGCCGATCCCGAGACCCGGCAGCACTGGGCCCAGCGGATCCCGCGCGAGGCGGCGAACGACCTCGCCCGCCGCCACCCGGAGCTGGAGATCACCACCGACCAGCTCACCGGCCGTCCCCCCGAGGTGCTGACCGCGGTCGCCGAGCAGGCCGAGGTGCTGGTCGTCGGTACCCGCGGCCTGGGGCCCGTGGCCGGCTTCCTGGTCGGCTCCGTCGGCCTGGCCACCGTCGCCCGTGTGAAGTGCCCGGTGGTGCTGGTGCGGGCCGAGACCTCCAAGGAGGGCGGACCGGAGGGCGCGGAATCCCCCACTCCGCCCCGTGACGTCGTCATGGGGCTGGAGCTGTACCGGCCGGCCGACGAGCTCATCGAGTTCGGTTTCGAAGCCGCCGCCCGGCGCGGCGCCGCGCTGCGGGTCATCCACGGCTGGAACCCGCCGCTGGTCTACGGCGTCGACCCCATCGCCGTCGACCCCCGCCTGGCCACCGACCTGGCCCAGGAGAGCTCCCGCAACCTGAACGAGGCGCTGCGCCACTGGCGGGAGAAGTACCCGGACGTGGAGGTGAAGGCGCAGGCCGTGGTGGGCCGGGCCGCCCGCCACCTGACGGAGGCCTCCGAGGACGCCTCGCTGGTCGTCGTCGGCCGCCGCATCCGCCGTTCGCCGATCGGCTTCCACATCGGACCGGTCGCCCACGCGGTCATGCACCACTCCAAGGCGCCCGTCGCCGTCGTCCCGTTCGGCTGACGGGCGCCCGCCGCTCCGGCGCGCACCACCGGGCCGCGTCCCTTCGGTGTTCACCGAAGGGACGCGGCCCCGGCATCGCCGTGTGGGCGCCACCGCCCTCCGGGACGGCAGTCGGCTCCCGGACCGGCGGCCGCAGCGCGTCAGGGCGTGAACGTCTCCAGGTGGTCGACGACCACGAAGCGCGTGTGCGGGGCGGCCTCCGCCACCGCCTCGCGCAGGCCCTCCAACCCGCCCCAGTCCACGGCCGGCTCCTCCAGCGGCTCGTCGAAGTCGTCCCAGTGGGTGGGCACGACGTAGGGCGGGTGGCCCAGGCAGGACAGCAGGCGCGGCACGTAGTCGTGCACGGTGGAGCCGCCGGGCTGGATCATCGCCAGGTCGGGGGCGAGCCCGGCCAGGTCGGCGGCGCTGAAGTTGGATCCGCCGAAGTTGACCAGGGTGAAGCCGGTGGCCTCGCTGGTGACCGCGTACGCCAGGGTCTCGCCCTCGACGAGGTCGGCGATGGTCCTGGGGCGGGGCGGCGGGCCGCCGGGACGGGTGCCGGGGAAGGGCACCCGGGCGCGCGGCCCCGGGATGGAGTGCAGGGAGCGCAGCACCCGGACGGAGTAGCCCTCGAAGCGGATGTGCTCGCCGCCGCGCACCACCGACAACTGCTCCTCCAGGGCGCGCCGCTCCCCGGGCCCGGCGAGCGCCAGCATCATGTTGGCGTGGCTCTCGGTGCCCAGCACGGTGGCGCCGGTGCGGGCCGCCAGGTGCGGTACGTCGGGCATGTGGTCGTAGTGGCCGTGGGTGACCAGGATCTGGTCGGCGCGCAGCCGGTGGCGGTCGATGGCGGCCCGGTCGACGGTCACCGGGGTCTTCGGGTCGGCGCCCTGCTCGGAGTAGGTGCCGGTGCGGAAGCGGGTCAGCCAGGGATCCACGAGCACGGTGGCGGGCGCGGCGCCGGGCCGCTCCACGCGGATCTCCCAGCCGTTGTTGCCCAGCCAGCGCAGCCGGAAGCCGGACTTCCCCGGCTCGGGGGGAGCGGAACGACCAAAGCGGGAGGGGCGGGCCGCCGGTGCCGCGCCGGCCGGGACGGCCGCGGTCAGGCCGGCGGCGGCCAGCCCGGCCGCCGAGGCGCCGAGCAGGCCGCGCCGGGACACGGCGGAGGAACGTGAGGATCGGGAAAACGGTCGCATGCCGTGATCAGAGCACGCGTCACGGCGGACCGTCCAAGATCGAAAACCGTTCCCGGCGATACCGGAAGCGGTATCGTCCCAGCGTGGACCTGTTACGGCACCTGAGGTACTTCCGGGCCGTCGCCGAGGAGTTGCACTTCGGGCGGGCGGCGCAGCGGCTTCACATGGCACAGCCGCCGCTGAGCCGCAGCGTCCGCGCGCTGGAGGAGGAGCTCGGCGCACGGCTGTTCGACCGCACCTCGCGCGGAGTGCGGCTGACCGCCGCGGGCGAGACGCTGCTGGCCGAGTCCGGGGAACTGCTGGCCCGGACCGAGCGGATGCGGACCCTGGTCGCCCGCGCCCACCGCGGCGAGCACGGGACGCTGCGGATCGGGGTGCCGCCGGAGCTGCCCGGGCGCGTACTGGCCCGGATGCTGACCGCCTTCGCCGTCGAGGCCCCGGGCGTGCAGGTGGAGCCGAGGGAGCTGAGCACCGCCGAGCAGGTGCGGCTGCTGGCCGAGAGGGAGCTGGACGCCGGGCTTCTCCAGCACCCGGTGGAGCCGGAACCGGCCGGGCTGGTGGGTGAACCGGCCACCGCTCTGCCCCTGGGCGTCGTCCTGCCCCGGGACTCCCCGCCGGCCGGGCCGGGCCCGCTGCCCCTGGCCTCGCTCGGCGGCAGCCCGCTGGTGATCTTCCCCCGGCAGGCCGCGCCCGGCCTGTACGACGCCACCCTCGGCGCCTGCCGCGCGCAGGGCTGGCACCCGTCCCGGATCGTCCACGCGGGGAGCCCCGAGGTGATGACGGGCCTGGTGATCGCCGGACGCGGGGTGGCACTCGCCCACGAGGCCGTGGCCCGCAAGGAGCCCCGCGTCCTGTGGCGCCCCCTCGGCGCGGACGCCCCGCGGTGGCCGGTCTCCTTCGTACGGCCCGCCGCGGCGCCCCACCCGGCCGCCCGGCGCCTGGCGGCCACCGCGACGGCCGTGCTGCGCGCCGAGGCGGGCGGGACGGGCGAGTGCCTCACCGGGCGGCCCGGCCCCAAGGGGGCGGGAACGGACGGCGCGCCGCGCCCCTGGGACGTGGTCTACGCGGTGCGGCGGCCGGAGGAGGGCTGACCGCAGCAGCCGTACAGTTCCTCCACCGCCGCACGCCCCGCCGCGCCGATCGCCGCGTCGAGGTCAGGGCGGCGCCGGTCCAGGCTCTCGGTCTCGGTGAGCACCGCGACCGCGTAACGGCCGCCACCGGGCGGGGAGACGACGCCGATCTCGTGGCGGAAGCCGGGCAGCGTCCCCGACTTGGCGGCGACCGCGACCTCCTCCGGAAAGGCCGCCGCCAGCCGGTGCCAGCTCACCTGCCGCGCCATCAGGTCCCTGACCTCGGCGCACGCCCGCGGCGGTCCGGCCCGGTCGGTCCAGATCAGGGCGAGCAGCCGGGTCATGTCCCGGGCGGTGCCGCTGTTGGTGCGCCGCGGGTCCGACGTGGGCAGGGAGCGTATCCGCTCGGGGGAGAGCGTGGGGTAGACGGCGGCGAACGCGGCCGGGTCGGCGGCGCCCACCTCCGCCAGCACGCTCTCCAGCAGATCCCGGGGCGATCCGGCGATCCGCGTGCCCTCCAGCCCCAGTTCCCGGGCCAGCAGCGCCACGGTGTCGGCGCCCACCCTGCGGAAGAGCACGTCGGCGGCGGTGTTGTCGCTCACCGACAGGGCGAGGAACGCCAGATCGCGCAGGCTCGCCTCCACGTCGTCCCGGCACCCGGCCGTGCCCGTGCCGCCCAGCCGGTCCGCCTGCCCCACCAGCACCCGCTCGGCCGGATCCAGCTGGCCGTACGCCGCCTGCCGGGCGAACTCCAGCACCAGGAGCACCTTGACGACCGAGGCCAGCACCACCGGCTCGTCCGGCCCGACCCCCGTCTGCCGCCCGCAGTCCACACAGCGCGCGTGCAGCCGCACCCGGGCGCCCAGCGCGCCGAACTCCCGCTCCACGTCCCCCTGTTCCACCACCGGGCCATCCTGCCGCAACACCGTGCCGCCGTGGCGCCGTACCGTCAGATCGCCATGGCCTCCTGGATCCACCGCCGCACCCGGTAGGGCAGCCACAGCACCAGGGGCCCCACGTCGGCCACCAGGCGCTCCTCGCGGAACTCCGCCAGGACCGGCGCGGGCACGTCACCGGGGCGGGCGCCGTAGGCGAGCGCGGTGATGGCCGCGTGGTACTCGGGCCCGTCGGCGGTGAAGCGGCGCAGATCCCCCCAGCGGCGGTCGCGTATCTGCACGAAACCCGGGCCCTGCCGCCACAGGCACTTGCACAGGTAGTGCCCCTCGCGCCACCGGGCCAGCGCACCGGCCGCGTCCTCGGGCCCCTCCAGCTCGGCGGGCGGCTGGAGGTGCCCCAGGACCTCCCAGCCGCCGGGGGGCTCCGGGGCCAGCCGCAGCCGCCACTCGACGAACACCGCGCGTGCGGTGAGGTCGCGCACCAGGCACAGGTCGCGGACGGCGCGGGCCGCGGCGCCGGGATCACCGGCGGCGGCGAGGTCCACCGTGTCCGGCAGCCGCACCCGGCGGACGCCCGACTCCCACAGCCGGTCCACCGCGGCCGCGACCGGGCCCTCGATGCGCACATCGCCCAGACGCATGCCGGGCAGCGCGCACGCTCGCGGGTCGTAGTCCCGCCAGGCGGTGACGGTCAGCGGCGCCGGGCCGCCGGGGTGTTCCGTGATCGTCGTGCTCACTCGTGCCCTCTTTCTCGTTCGCCTGCCCGGCCGGTGGCCGGCGGTCTGTGATCCGGTCCTCGGCGGCTCGCGGACCCGTCAGACACCGGCCGTCGGCCGCGCCGCCGGTACGGAGCCGCCCTCACGCGGTGCGGCGTGCAGATGACGCATGAAGTCCAGCCGCAGCAGGTCCTCGTTGACCGCCGCGGGGGCCACGTGGACGTACTGGCCGCCCTCGGCGAAGACCAGGCCGAGCTCCACCCAGCGCTCCAGCAGCTCCGCCACGGCGTCCCCCTCCACGGCGTACCGCAGCCGGGCGGTGAGTTTGCGGGTGAGGGCCGCGGGGGCGTGCGGCTGGTCCAGCAGCCGGAAGGCGGCGACCTCCAGCGGATCGGTCAGCTCCATCGCGCCCCAGTCGAACAGCCTCCGGCGGCTGACCAGCACGATCCGATCCCCCAGGTCGGCGTGGGTGAGCCTGCTGTCGGCATGGGCCTTCTTCCAGGCGGCCAGCGCCTCGTTGAGCGACTTCACGGTCTCCTCGCCGATGCCGCGCGCCGGGGCCTCGAACACATAGGCCAGGTCGTACAGCTCCTCCTCGGGCAGGTCGTAGGTGAAGCGGTAGTGCTCCTCGGCGCGCAGGCCGGAGAAGCCGAGCTCGGGGCGGGTGAAGTACGGGCTGAAACGCTCGATGGCGATGCGGGCGGACAGGTCGACCGGCGGGTTGAGGTGTTCCAGCGCCGGTATCTGGGCGATGACCCCCTCGTAGTCGGCGGCCGTCTCGCCGGGGAAGCCGTGGAGGTAGTTCCAGGAGACCGACAGGCCGGTCTCGGCGCCGTCCCGCAGCATCCGGACGTTCTGGCAGCCGCTGACCCCCTTGTCCATCAGCCCCAGCACCCGGCTGTTGAGGCTCTCGATGCCCGGCTGGACGTAGATCAGGCCCGCGTCCGCGAGGGTGCGCAGCTGGGAGCGGCGCATGTTCGCCTTGATCTCGATGTGCAGCCGCAGGTCGTACCCGCTGTCGATGATGCGGGGCAGCACCGTGTTGAGGTAGCCCATGTCGAGGATGTTGTCGACGACGTACATGTCCAGCACCCGGTGCCGGCGGGCCAGTTCCATGATCTCGTCGTGGAAGACCTCCGGGCTCTTGCTGCGGAACTGCATGAACGAGCCGTTGAGCCCGCAGAAGGTGCAGTGGTGCTTCTCGCCCCACCAGCAGCCGCGGGCCCCCTCGACGACGAGCTTGGGCTCCACCCAGTTGCGGGCCACGGAGGCGGCCAGCCGCTCGAAGTAGCCGGTGTAGTCGGGCGGCAGGATGGCGGACGGGGGCATCGGCGAGGTGCTCATCGGGTTGACGGTGGCCGCTTTGTCCGCCCCCCGGTGGCACAGCCCCGGTATGTCCGACAGGTCTGCCCCCTCGCTCCCCTCGGCCAGCGCCGTCAGCAGCCGCGGGAAGGCCACCTCGCCCTCGCCGCGCACCACGTGGTCCACGAAGGGGAAGTTGCGGTGGACGGCGGCGCCCTGCTCGGCGTCGCAGTTGGCGCCGCCCATGACGGTCACGATGTGCGGGGCCAGCAGCTTGACCTGCCGGGCGGCGGCCAGCGCGGCGGTGTTCTGCTGGAAGGTGGAGGTGAAGCCGACCACGTCCGGTTCGTACGCCACGATCCGCTCGGCGGTCTCCCGGACGAACTCCGGTGCGATCCGGTGCAGTTCCCGTGTCAGCCGCAGACGGGAGGGGCGCAGCTTCCCGCTCATCACGGAGGTGAACTCCTCGGTCCGCCACTCGGGGTCGTCGTAGAGCGCGGAGGAGAACACCCAGTCGCCGCACCCCATGAAGTAGGAGGACAGGGCGTAGTACTCGTAGTCGTCCCCGGTGAACTCCATGCGGCGGGTGATCCAGTCGGTGAACTCCAGGTTGGCGTGCAGCACCTCGGCCCGGCCGCCGGGAACCCGCTCGTCCACGCTGCGCTTGAGGATGCCGAGCGCCAGGGACGGCAGATCGATCGGTGACCAGGGCATGTTGACCAGCAGGACGCGCATGGCGGACTCCTCGGTACGGAAGATGTGGCCGGGGGCAGGCGGCGGCGAGGGCCGGTGGCCGCCCGGCCCGGCGCCGAGGGCCGGGCCGGGCGGTGAGGAGTCACTCCTCCTCGGTGTCCTCCGCGTTGCGGAACGGGATGGTGACGGTGATGCCGACGGAGGGCTTGCGGTTCTCCTCGTCGCCCGCGAGCGGGTCGTTGTTGATGACGTCCTTCTGCATGGCTACCTCCTCTCGTGGTCCACTCGGTCCCCGGCCGCCGCTGTCGGCGGCCGGCCCTGCCCCCGCCCCGGCCGGGGCGGGGAGTCGTGATCGCGGCCGGTCGCCCGGCCTGCGCCGCGCAGCTCCCGGTCCAGAAAGCCCAGGGCCCGGCGCAGCACGGCGACGTGGTCGCCGCCGAGGTAGCCGTCGTGGCCGGAGTCCAGCCACATCTCCTCGTGGGGCACTCCCGAGGCGCGCAGCGCCGCCAGGTACGTGCGCACCTGCTCTGGCGGGCACTTGACGTCGTGGAGGGCCGCGGCCATCAGCAGCGGCGCCCGCACCCGGTGCGCGTAGTGGACGGGGGAGCTGCGTGCGTAGACCTCGGGCACCTGCTCGGGGGTGCCGCCGAACAGCGCCTCGTCCAGGGCGCGCAGGGCCGGCGTGCCGGTGCGGTGGGCGGTGGCGCAGTCGGCCAGCGGTTTGACGGCCACCCCCGCGCGCCACAGGCCGGGCCGGGTGCCCAGCGCCAGCAGGACGAGATAGCCGCCCCAGGAGGTGCCCCACAGGCCCACCGTGCCGGGATCGGCCAGCCCGCGCGCCAGCACGTCGGCCCGGACCGAGACGAGGTCGGCGACCTGGGTCAGGCCCACCCCCTGGCCGTACGCGGTGCGCCAGTGGGGCCCGTAGCCGGTGGAGCCGCGGTAGTTGACCCGGGCCACGGCGAAGCCGGAGGCGACCAGCGAGTGCACGGTCGGGTCGTAGGCGTCCCGGTCGTGGTCGGCGGGACCGCCGTGGACGAGCATCACCAGCGGCGGACGGACGGCGGGGCGCTCGGGGAGGCTGAGCAGGGTGTGGACGTCCCCGTCCGGACCGGGCGTCCACAGTTCGGTGTGCCGTCCGGGCACCCGGACGGCGGGGGTGTCCGCGGCCGGCGGCGGGGCGCCGGAGGCGGAGCGGGCGTGCGGCGGGGTGGCGGTGTCGGTCCACAGGTAGTGCACGTCCCCGTCCGGCCGCGGCACGGCGTCCAGGACGCTGCCGCGGGGCACCGGCACGGGGGTCAGGGACCGCCGGTCCAGGTCGGCGGTGAACAGCAGGCTGCGGCCGCGGCGGTCCTGGCGTACCAGGATCCGGCGCCCCCGGGGGTACCAGCGGGCGGTGATCTCGGTGTCGAACGCGCACCACCGGTGCGGGCGCACCCCGTCCCCGGTGCGCCAGGTGGCGGTCTCGTAGCGGTCGCCGTCCTGCCGCACCAGCAGCAGCTCCGCCTCGCCGTCTTCACCACCTCCCTCCCCGCCGCCGGGGGAGGCGGGGGCGGCGGGGGCGAAACCCAGCGCCCACAGCCCGCCGCCCCGGCCGGACAGCTCCGCCACCGTCGCGCCGGAGGCGGTGTGGACGGTGACGGCCCGGTCCGAGGAGGCCGAGCGGGTGACGGCCAGCAGCCGGCCGTCCGGGGAGAGCCCGCACAGGACCGCGTGCCCCTCCGCCCGCAGAACCGGCCGGCCCGGGCCGCCGCGCCGGCCGAGGTGGACGGTCAGACCGCTCCCGTCGCCGAGTCCGACGGCGACCGTCCCGCCGGTGCCGACGGCCAGCCCGCGCGGGGTGCCGGCGGGCAGACCGCTCAGGCCGGGCCGTACGGGACCGCCGTGGAAGTCCTGGTGGAGCCAGCGGCCGCGACCGGTCTCGTCCTCGTCGAACCACCAGACGGCGGCGTCGGCGTCGATGGCGCAGTGCAGGGTGCCGCGCGGGCGGTCGGTGACCTGCCGGGTGCGGCCGGTGCGGGTGTCGAGGGCGAAGACCTCGCAGCGTCCGCCGGCGTCGCCGGTGAGCACCATCAGCGCCGGGTCGCGGGGGCAGACCTCCGGCAGCACCGGCCGGTAGACGCGGTAACCGGGTGCGGGGCGGCCCGCGCCCGGCGCGGAGGAGGCGGGAGCGCTCACAAGGCCTCCTTCACCGTCGCGGCCGGCCCGGGCAAGGGCGCGGACAGGGCGCCGCGGGCCACCGCCAGCGTGGTGCCCGCGGCGAGCAGGGCCAGCAGCACCGCGCACCCCGCGGCCGTCGGCGCGGGTCCGGCCCGGTCCACGGCCGCCCCGGCGGCCAGCGGCGCCACCGCCGCGGCGATCCCCGCCGCGGTGGCCAGCGCCGTCCCGGTGCGGGCATGCAACTCGGGCGGCGTCACCCGCAGCACCCGGGTCTGGAGCACCACCACGGCGGCCGGGACCAGCAGGGAGACGGCGCCGAACAGCAGCCCGTACGACCAGGGGCCGCTTCCGGCCGCCAGTCCGGCGGCGGGCGCCACCACCAGCCAGGAGACCGCCACCAGCGTCCGCGGCGCGGTCAGCCGCCGCACCACGGCGGGTGCGGCCAGTGCCCCGGCGAGGCCGGCGGCGCCCGCGACGGAGAACACCAGCCCCACGGCGGCCGGGCCCCGCCCGCCGTCCTGGAGGGCGAAGACGACCGTGTAGTGGAGCGCGACCAGCAGCCCGCCGGCGGCGGCCGTCCACACCAGCACCAGGCGCAGTACGGGGGAGCGCAGGACCAGGGCGAGACCCGCTCCCGCCTCGGAGGCGAAGGCCGCCCACCGGGTCCGCGAAGGGCGCGTGTCCCGCTCCGCCCTCCCCGCCGGGGCGAGGTCCGAGCGCATGCCGCGCACGCACAGCGCGGCGACGAGATAGGACAGGGCGTCCGCCAGGAACGGCAGCCACCGGCCGGCCTGGTAGAGCAGGCCGCCCAGCAGCGGCCCCAGCACCAGGGCGCCCTGCTCACCGGCCTGGAGCCGCGAGACCACCCTCGGATGGTCGTCCGCGGGGCAGACCAGGGCCACGGCGCCGCGGGCCGCCGCCTCCTGGCAGGCGGTCGCGACGCGCTCGACGAGGACCGCGGCGAACAGGTGCGCCGGATGGAGCGAGCCCAGGGCCAGGGCCGCGGCGAGCGATCCCAGCGCGGCGGCGGACACCGCGGCGCAGAGGATCATCACGCGGCGGCGGGCGCCCCGGTCGGCGGGCACGGCGGCGAACGGGCCCAGCAGCAGCCCCAGCGCGGTGGAGGCCCCCGCGACCGCTCCGACGAGTGCGGGGGAGTACCCCAGGCCCAGCAGGAGCAGGGGGAGGGCGAGGCCGGAGACCTGGGTGCCCAGGGCGTCGGCGCTGTTGGCCCACCACAGCAGCCGCACGTCGCGGCGCGGGGCGGAAGCCCGGTGCCCGCCGGCCGCCGGGCCGGCGGCCGTGGTCCGCCTCACCGGCCGGGCCGGGGGCGCGGCGTGGGAG
>NZ_JAKMAY010000171.1:0-12735 GCF_022015835.1 Streptomyces sp. ICN903
CGGCGGGCGGGTGTCGCGCCGGACGTGCGGGGCGGGCTCAGGCCCAGAGCTGTCCCTGGAGGGCCTCGACCGCGGCCTCGGTGGTGGGCGCGGTGTAGATGCCGGTGGACAGGTACTTCCAGCCGCCGTCGGCGACGACGAAGACGATGTCGGCGCTCTGTCCCGCGCGTACGGCCTTGCGGCCGACCCCGATGGCGGCGTGGAGGGCGGCGCCGGTGGAGACTCCGGCGAAGATGCCTTCCTGCGCGAGGAGTTCGCGGGTGCGGGTGACGGCGTCCTCGGAGCCGACCGAGTAGCGGGTGGTGAGGACGGTCTCGTCGTACAGCTCGGGGACGAAGCCCTCGTCGAGGTTGCGCAGGCCGTAGACGAGGTCGTCGTAGCGCGGTTCGGCGGCGACGATCTGGATGCCGGGGACCTTCTCGCGCAGATAGCGGCCGGCGCCCATCAGGGTGCCGGTGGTGCCCAGCCCCGCGACGAAGTGGGTGATCGAGGGCAGGTCGGCGTAGATCTCGGGGCCGGTGCCGGCGTAGTGGGCGCCGGCGTTGTCG
Source organism: Streptomyces sp. ICN903 (assembly GCF_022015835.1). Lineage (NCBI taxonomy): Bacteria > Bacillati > Actinomycetota > Actinomycetes > Kitasatosporales > Streptomycetaceae > Streptomyces > Streptomyces sp. ICN903. The sequence continues at coordinate 549 of NZ_JAKMAY010000171.1, forward strand.
GGGTTGCCGTACTGGTAGAGCATGACCCAGTCGGGGTGCTCGGCGGCGATCTCCTTGGCGACGCGCACCGCGGTGTTGGAGCCGCCGGCGGCCGGGGAGGAGATGATCTCGGCGCCCCACATGGCCAGCAGCTGGCGGCGCTCGGCGCTGGTGTTCTCGGGCATGACGCAGACCATGCGGTAGCCCTTGAGTTTGGCCGCCATGGCCAGTGAGATGCCGGTGTTGCCGGAGGTGGGCTCCAGGATGGTGCGGCCGGGGGTGAGCCGGCCGTCCTTCTCGGCCTGCTCGATCATGTAGAGGGCCGGGCGGTCCTTGATCGAGCCGGTGGGGTTGCGGTCCTCCAGCTTGGCCCAGATGCGGACGTCCTCGGACGGCGAGAGCCGCGGCAGGCGCACCAGAGGGGTGTTGCCCACCGCGGCGATCGGCGAGTCGTAGCGCATCAGCGCATGCCCCCGGCCACGGCGGGGAGGATCGTCACGTTGTCACCGTCGCTCAGCTTGGTGGAGATCCCGTCCAGGAAGCGGACGTCCTCGTCGTTGAGGTAGACGTTGACGAAGCGGCGCAGCTCGCCGCCCTCGACCAGCCGCTCCCGGATGCCGCTGTGGCGGGTCTCCAGGTCCTCGATGAGCTCGGCGAGGGTGCCGCCGTCGCCCTCGACGGCCTTCTGCCCGTCGGTGTAGGTGCGGAGGATGGTCGGGATGCGGACCTCGATGGCCATGGGTGTACTCCTGTGGGAGAGGCGGGAAGCGTGCGGGCCTTGGCTCGTGCGCGTGGGCGAGGTGCGGCCGGGCGGGCCGCGCGGGGGGTGGCCGTCCGGGTCAGGCGCGGTCGGCTGCGCGGCGCCGGGGGGACCCCAGGGCGCTGGCGAGGCGGCACAGGTCGACGTGCAGGCGCGCCACGAGCAGCGCGCCCGGGGACTTACCCGGGTGGGTATCGCTCACGTCGTGGTTAACCATGGGCTCATCGTAACGATTCCCGCCTTCGGAACCGGATACCTGTTCCATGATGCGGACCCTGCCGTCTCACCTGTCGTCAGGGGCCGGGGTCAGTCCTCGTAGGCGGGGACGATCCTGACCTCCTCCTCGGTGATCTCGCCGTCGACGATGCGGAAGGAGCGGAAGGAGAAGGGCCCCTCGTCGTTGCCGCACTCCGCGGTGGAGACCAGCACGTAGTGGGCGCCGGGCTCGCCCGCGTAGGCGACGTCGGTGCGCGAGGGGTACGCCTCGGTGGCGGTGTGGGAGTGGTAGACGACCACCGGCTCCTCGTCGCGGTCGTCCATCTCGCGGTAGAGCTTCAGCAGGTCCGCGGAGTCGAACTCGTAGAACGTGGGCGAGCGGGCGGCGTTCAGCATGGGGACGAAGCGCTCGGGGCGCCCGCTGCCGGCCGGGCCCGCGATGATGCCGCACGCCTCGTCGGGGTGGTCCTGGCGGGCGTGGGCCACGATCTTGTCGTGCAGCTCCTGGGTGATGGTCAGCATGGGCGACAGCATAGGCAGGGCGCGCGGGCGGGGCCCCGCCCGTACCGGTGTGCGGTACGGGCGGGGCCCCGCGGTGTTCTGCCGTCCCCGGAGGGGCGGGTGTCACTTGGCGAGCGTGGTGGCCTCACCGGGGCCGGCGGCCTCGGAGGCCTCGATCTGCTCGTCGCTCTCACCGGCGTCGCGCCGGCGGATGTAGTCCACGACGCGGTTGAGCTCACGCCTGACGACGGGTGCCAGCAGGTAGAGGCCGATGATGTTGAACACCGCGGCGAGGAAGAGGAAGGAGTCGGCCAGGGAGACCAGGGAGGACAGCGACATCAGCGCACCGGTGATGACGATGAGGCTGAAGAGCACCTTGTAGACGTTCTCGCTGGTCCTGCTGCGGCCGAAGAGGTAGGTCCACGCCTTCAGGCCGTAGTAGCTCCAGGTGATGATCGTGGAGAAGGCGAAGAGCAGGACCGCGACGGCCAGGACGTAGGGGAACCAGGAGATCGCGCTCTCGAAGGCGTCCGAGGTCAGCGAGACGCCGGAGGCGATCGGCTCGCCGTTGGCGCTGGCCTCGCGGGCCTCCTCCCAGCTCGGGGTGCGGGCGATGGCGATGGTCAGCGCGGTCATGGTGCAGATGACGACGGTGTCGATGAACGGCTCGATCATCGCGACCAGGCCCTCGGTGGCGGGGCGCTTGGTCTTCACCGCGGAGTGGGCGATGGGGGCCGAGCCGATGCCCGCCTCGTTGGAGAAGGCGGCGCGCTGGAAGCCGACGATCAGGGCGCCGATGAGGCCGCCGGCCACGCCGTCGGGAGCGAAGGCGCCCACGATGATGTCGGAGACGGCCTCGGGCACGGCGGTGAGGTTGGACAGGATGACGAAGAGGCAGGCGACGACGTAGATGATCGCCATCGCGGGGACCAGCCGGCTGGTGACGGCGCCGATGGAGCGAATGCCGCCGATGAGGACCAGGGCGACCAGGGCGGCGATCAGGATGCCGAAGAAGAGGGCGCCGCCGGAGCTGCTGAAGAGGCTGTCCTCGCCGCCGGTGACGGACTGGAGCTGCTCCAGGCTCTGGTTGACCTGGAAGAGGTTGCCGCCGAAGAAGGTGAAGAACAGCAGGGCGACGGCGGAGCCGATGGCGAGCACCTTGCCCAGGCCGCCCAGGCCGCGCTCGGCCATGCCCTTGCGCAGATAGTGCATCGGGCCGCCGGAGACGGTGCCGTCGGCGTGGACCTCGCGGTACTTCACTCCGAGGGTGCACTCGACGAACTTGGTCGCCATGCCCAGCAGACCGCAGACGATCATCCAGAAGGTGGCGCCGGGGCCGCCGATGGTGACCGCGATGGCCACACCGGCGATGTTGCCGAGGCCGACGGTGCCGGAGACGGCGGAGGTGAGGGCCTGGAAGTGGTTCACCTCACCGGGGGCGTCCTTCTGGTCGTACTTGCCGCGGACCAGTTTGAGGGCCTTGGGCAGGTGGCGGACCTGGGCGAAGCCGAAGTATCCGGTGAACACCAGACCCGCGACCACCAGCCAGCCGACGATCCAGGGGAACTCGGTGTCCCCGACCGGGATGGTGTAGAAGACGATGTCGCTGATTGTCGAGGCGACCGGGTCGACGAATCCGCTGATGGATTCGTCGAGCCTTGTCGTCCAGGTTTCGTTTGCCATGGATTCCCTCTGGCTGTAGCGGCTGCGAGGACGTGTGGGGGCGGGTGCAACGGTGGTTGCCGGTGGTACGGCGAACGGACCAACCTCGGCGTCCGGTCTTGAGCGCGGCTTCCTCCGAAGTTCTCCGGGTTGTAGGACCCGGATAAAAATCGGTTGGGAGTTCCTATCACGCTGCGCTACCGCACCGGTGTGACCTGGATCACATGCTCATATTACGGTCGGATCACACAAGGGAATTCGGGGATGAAACGGGCAGCCTCTCCGCTCGGAGAGTCACCGCATCCGATTAACGGAGAGTTTTGATCACCCTGTGCGACACAGTGGGCTCGCAGCGACTTTTTAATGTATGGCACAAATAAATGCCGGAAATCATCGGCTCGCCGGAAGTCGTCGCTCCGGTCGCCCGCCACCGGGTCCCGCCGTGCCCGCGCCCTGCGGGCTCGCGGCGCGGCCCGTACCGGCCCGTCAGGGCGCCAGGGTCTCCACCAGCGACTCCTGGAGCGCCCCCAGCCACAGGTACGCCATCACCATCGGTTTGCGCGGGTCGCCGTCCGGCAGCGCGTACAGCTCGTCGCCGTCCTCGTCGTCCGTGATCTCCAGACGCGCGCCGATGGCCAGCCGCAGGTCGTTGAGCGCGCCGAGCCACCGGCGCGACTGCTCGGGGGTGAGGGTGAGCACCGCTCCCCCCTCGCCGGCCGGGGCGAGGGAGTCCAGGGTGCGCACCACGGCGAGACCGTCCTCGCGCTTGCGGGCGCGCAGGTCGTTCTCGGTGTAGCGCCGGAACTCCGCGGCGGCCTCGCGCGTCCTGTCGTCCCTCTCGGCCCCGGGGCCGCCGTAGGCGTCGGGGAAGAGCCTGGCCAGCGCCGGGTCGGAGGGCGGCTCGGTGGGGCCGTCGGCCATCAGCGCGGCGAGCGGGTCCTGCTCGCCGTCTGCCTCGTCCGCGCCCGGGCCGGGTCCGATGAGCTCCAGGAGCTGGACGGCGAGGCTGCGCAGGATGGAGATCTCCACCTCGTCGAGCGCGACGGCGGCGCCTCCGGGCACGCCGGCCGCGGGCTGGAAGAGCCCGGCCATCAGCGGTCCTGCTGGAGGGTCGCCCACAGGCCGTAGCCGTGCATGGCCTGTACGTCGCGTTCCATCTCCTCGCGGGTGCCGCTGGAGACGACCGCGCGGCCCTTGTGGTGGACGTCCATCATCAGCTTCCTGGCCTTCTCCTTCGGGTACCCGAAGTAGGTCTGGAACACGTAGGTCACGTAACTCATCAGGTTCACCGGGTCGTTGTGGACGACCGTCACCCACGGGACGTCCGGCTCGGACACCGCCTCGGGAGCCTCGTCGGAGGCGGGGCGGGTGATCTCGGTGGGGGCGACCGACAGCCACGCCACATGGGCGCCGCGCGGGCCGGGTACGCGGTCCGCGGCGGGCGGCCGCACGGCCGCGGCGGCAGACGGTGTCGTCCGGTGTGTGTCGTCGCTCACGGTTCCCATGCTGCCACTGCGACCGGGCGGCGGTGCAAACGGGGGTTCCCGCGGACCGCGGAACGTCCTCCCGGAACCGAATATCGTCAAAGTGACGAGATTGGGGGTAGCATCCGTTCCATGAACACCGCAGACCTGGGCCTGCCGGTCGCCGTGCCGTCCACCGCCCTCTTCACCGACCACTACGAACTCACCATGGTCCAGGCGGCGTTGCGCGGCGGGACCGCCGACCGGCGCTCCGTCTTCGAGGTCTTCACCCGCCGCCTGCCCGAGGGCCGCCGCTACGGCGTGGTGGCGGGCACCGGAAGGGTCCTGGACGCGGTGGCGAACTTCCGCTTCGAGCCGGAGATCCTGGAGTTCCTGCGCGAGCGGGACGTGGTGGACGAGCCCACCCTGGACTGGCTGGCCGGCTACCGCTTCCGCGGCGACATCAGCGGCTACCCGGAGGGCGAGGTCTACTTCCCCGGCTCGCCGGTCATGCGGGTGGAGGGCACCTTCGCCGAATGCGTGCTGCTGGAGACGGTGATCCTGTCGATCCTCAACCACGACTCGGCCGTCGCCGCCGCCGCGTCCCGGATGGCCGTGGCGGCCCGGGGGCGCCCGCTGATCGAGATGGGCGCGCGCCGCACCCACGAGCTGTCGGCCGTGGCCGCTGCCCGGGCGGCGTACGTCGGCGGCTTCTCCACCACCTCCGACCTGGCCGCCGGCTTCCGCTACGGCATCCCCACCGCCGGCACCAGCGCCCACGCCTTCACCCTGCTGCACGACACCGAGCGGGACGCCTTCACCGCCCAGGTGGAGTCCATGGGCAGCGGCACCACGCTCCTGGTGGACACCTACGACGTGGCCGAGGCCGTCCGCACCGCCGTGGAGGTGGCGGGCCCCGGCCTGGGCGCGGTGCGCATCGACTCCGGCGACCTGCTGCTGCTCGCCCACCGGGTGCGGCAGCAGCTCGACGAGCTGGGGGCGCGGGACACGAGAATCGTCGTGACCAGCGATCTGGACGAGTACGCCATCGCCTCGCTGGCCGCCGCCCCGGTGGACGCCTACGGGGTGGGTACCCAGCTGGTCACCGGCAGCGGACACCCCACGGCCTCGATGGTCTACAAGCTGGTGGCCCGCGCCGACTCCGGTGACCCCGGCGCGCCGCTGCGCCCGGTGGCGAAGAAGTCCATGGGCGGGAAGCTGTCGGTCGGGGGCGTGAAGTGGGCCGCCCGGCGCCCGGACGCGGACGGCGTGGCCGAGGCCGAGGTCGTCGGCACCGGCGAGGTGCCCGCACACCTGGCGGACCACCTGCTGACGGTGGACCTGGTCCGCGGCGGCGAGATCGTGGCGCGCGAGCGGCTGGATGCGGCCCGCGAGCGGCACCTGCGGGCCCTCGACGGGCTGCCGCTGTCGGCGACGCAGCTCTCGCGCGGCGAGCCGGTCCTGCCCACCGAGTACGCCGGGGGGTGAGGCGCGGCGCCCACGCACTCCCGCGGCGGACGCCGAGTGTCTAAGGTCGGACACGTCCCCGCCCCCGTCCCCCGCGGACCGCGCCGGCCGCGGTCCGCGACCCGTCACGGCAGCGGCCGGTCCCAGCCGGCCGCGGCCACTCCAGCCGAAAGGTGTGCACCATGCACCGGGCCCTGATCGTCGTAGACGTCCAGAACGACTTCTGTGAGGGCGGCAGCCTCGCGGTGGCGGGGGGTGCCGACGTGGCCGCGGCCATCACCGACCTCGTCGGGCAGAGCACCGCCGGATACCGCCACGTGGTGGCCACCCGCGACCACCACGTCTCCCCCGGCGACCACTTCTCCGACCACCCCGACTTCCGCCACTCCTGGCCCGCGCACTGCGTGGCCGGGACCGAGGGCGTGGGCTTCCACCCGAACTTCGCCCCGGCCGTCGCCTCCGGCTCGATCGACGCGGTCTTCGACAAGGGCGCGTACGCCGCCGCCTACAGCGGTTTCGAGGGGAAGGACGAGAACGGCACCCCGCTCGCCGACTGGCTGCGCTCCCGTGAGGTGACGGAGGTGGACGTGGTGGGCATCGCCACCGACCACTGCGTGCGCGCGACCGCGCTGGACGCGGCCCGCGAGGGCTTCCGCACCCGGGTGCTGCTCGGCATGACGGCCGGGGTGGCGGCGCCGACCACCGAACTGGCGCTGGAGGAGATGCGCGGGGCGGGTGTGGAGCTGTCGGGCGAGCCCGTGGTCCGCGCCTCCTGAGTCCGGCGCCCCGGCGGGAGCCGGGGGTGCTTCCGGCCGGGGGCGGCTCCCGTCCCGGGGGGTGCCGGGCGCCCCGGTCGGCGACGGCCCTTACGCGGGTCGCTCAGCCCGCCGCGGCGCGGCGCAGGGCGCCTATGGGCCGCCAGAAGCCGCCCTCCGCGTGCGCCCCCTCGCCCGCCGGCGCGTCGACGGCGCCGTGCTGCGGGGCCGGGCGCCAGACCAGGCCGTCGGGGTGGTGCAGTACCGCGCTGATCTCGTCGGGGGTGGGCGGTTCGGCGTTGCCGCGCAGGTAGACCGCGCGCAGGCCGAGGTTTCTCAGCCGGGTCAGGGCGCGGGCGCGGTTGGCCGCGTGGACCAGGAAGCGGGCACGCTGCCCGGCGTGCCCCGGCCGGGGCACGGAGAGCGCCACGACCACGCTGCCGTCCGGCAGCCTTGTCCAGCCACCGCCTGCCATCTTCACCACTCCCCCGTTATACATCACGTCAACAACGGCGACCCGCCCTCGGGCGGTACGCGCATTCTCAGCACGATCGGCCGCCGCCCGCTAGGGGGCGGCGGCCGACTGTTCACTGCCTTACCGCGATGACCTGCGCGAACGCGGCTTCATCGAGGCGTCACGCGGGTGTCACCTGGTGGAGGGTCCGACCCGGACGGTCATCGTCTTGCCGTTGAGCGGCTGGTGGACGATCGAGATGCGGGTGTTGGTGTCGGGCACCTTCACACTCGCGGTCGGGTTGGACTCGTCCCAGTACGTACCCTTGCGGTCGTCGAAGTACGGCTTGCCCAGCTTCCAGCGGACCTTGGCGGCCTCGCCGTTCTTGTGCAGGGTCATGCCGCGCGTCGGGTACCAGCTGAAGGTGGAGTCGTACGACTGGATGCGGTTGCGCATCAGCGTCCCGTCGGCCCACTTCTCGGCCTTGGGGTGTGCGTCGATCGGGAGGACCAGACCCTCACCCGGGTGGGCGCTGGTGTTGTTGTCCAGCTGCGAGGTGTCCCACAGCCAGATCAGCAGGCCCTTCTGGTACGCGTAGCGCTCGACCCAGTCCGGGCGGCTGTCCAGCCAGCCGAAGTTGTACGGGCCGGTCTTCAGCGTCTTGTCGTACGAGACGTACTGACGGTTCTCGGCGATGTAGAACTGCGGGTAGGAGTTGGTGAACGAGCCCCCGATGCGGGAGAAGCCGCTCGCCGTCCACCCGTTGTCGTCGCCCTCGGCGCCGTCGGTGACGATCGCCTGGCCGTCGGCGGTGATGGTGATCTCGTCGGCGGTGAAGCCCTTCTCCGCCACACCGCCGTCGGTGCGGTAGTGGAAGCGGAGGTCGATCTTCTTGCCGGCGTAGGCGTCCAGCGGGAAGGAGAGGTCCTCCCAGCCGCCGGAGAAGCCGTCGAGGGCGGGGGCGCCGGAGGCGTCCTTGCCGAGCGGCTCGCCGTTGCGGGTGCCGTCCAGGGCGGTCCAGGTGGCGCCGCCGTCGGTGGAGACCTGGGTGTAGAGGTAGTCGTAACCGGCCTCGATCTCCCACCAGCCCTTGAGGTCGAGCGACGCGGAGGAGGCCCCGGTCAGGTCGACGGTACGGGTCAGGGAGTTGCGCAAGTCGTCACCGCTGCCGCTCCACCACTGCTTCTCGCCCGCCGCGGGCTCGACGACCTCGGTCGTGACCTCCTTCTCGGGGAGCTCCACGATCAGCGCCTGCGGGTTCTTGCCCTGGTGGGCGGAGACGCCCAGCTTGTGGGTGGACCTGGTGGCGGCCTTGGCCGTCTCGTAGTCCAGCCAGCCCAGGGACAGCTTGTCCCAGGCGGTCATCTCGCCGGCCCAGTCGCCGATGGCGTCCGTGCCGTTGTTCAGCCAGGAACCGGACGACATCAGGGTCCAGAAGGCGGTGGAGTTCTCGCCGCCCGCGGTGTCGTACAGGTCCGGCAGGCCGAGGTCGTGGCCGTACTCGTGGGCGAAGACGCCCAGGCCGCCGTTCTCGGGCTGCACGGTGTAGTCGCCGACCCAGATGCCGGTGTCGCCGATCTCGGTGCCGCCGGCCTTGTTGAACTCGGGGCCGGTCTTGCCGTAGTCGGTGCCGTAGGCGTACCAGCGGTGGGCCCAGATGGCGTCCTCGCCCTGCGCGCCGCCGCCGGCCGACTCGTCCTCGCCGGCGTGGACGAACTGGAAGTGGTCCAGGTAGCCGTCGGGCTCGTTGAAGTTGCCGTCACCGTCGAAGTCGTAGCGGTCCCACTGGTCGTACTCGGCCAGCTGGGCCTTGATCTCCTCGGTGGTGCTGCCGGCGGCCTTCTGGTCGGCGACCCACTGGTTCACACCGTCGCGGACGGCGTCCCAGACGGTGTTGCAGGTGCTCTGACCACAGGCGTTGTTGCCGTAGCGGGCCTCGTTGTACTCGACCTTGACCCAGTCGGAGACCATGCCGTCGACGGAGTACTTACCGGAGGACTGGGTCTCGTAGTACGTCTTGAGCGAGCCCTCGCCCTCCCCGAAGTAGATCTCCTCGAAGTGCTCCTGGCTGAAGTCCTCCTTCCACAGGGTGGTGTTGTCCTGCTCGCGGTCGGGCTCGGCGATCTGGTTGTGCAGCGGACCGGGGGTCCCGCCGAACCTGGGGTCGATCTTGTCACCGAACTCCAGCAGGATGGTGAAGATCTTGTCGGTCTTGGTCTGTTCCATCTCGACGTACTTGTCGTCGCCGAGCTTCATGACCTTGGAGCCGTTCTTGGTCACGGGCTTCTGGCCGGAGGCGAGCCGCTCGAGGGCCGCGAGGCGCTGGGAGCGCTGCTTCTTGGTGAGCGGGCCGGGCAGGTCGTGGTCGACGTGCTTGCCGTCCTTGCCCTTGCCGTGCTTGTGCCCGTCCTTGGCGTGGTCGCCGTGCTCCGCGGCGGCCGGGTCACGGCCGTCGGGTGCGGTGCCCTCGTGGGCGTAGGCGGTGCCGGCGGTCAGAAAGGTCGCCCCTATGACGGCGACCGTCGTGGCCAGGGCGGCGGATCTGATCGTCCTCCGTTGGCTCTTCACTAGGTATTGCCCTCCCCATGCATGGCCATGGCACGTGTGTGCACACGTGTGGAGGCATTCGACATGAGCGGCGGCCGAAAAAACAGCCCTTGATTTGAACACGCCACGCAAGTACGTTGTCCGGCTAGTCAGTTGCGGAGTCCGGAGACCGGACGGTAGCGGCCGATGACGGTACGGCCACGGCGTGACTCCGTGCGCCCCCCGTGCATCGGCGTGTCGGTGGCGGTGGGTCGGTTCGCGCTTACCCGCGGCTGTGTACGGGCATCCGGCATCGTAGAGTCGTTCGACGGACCACGTTCGCCGTCCGGCGGCCTCGCCCCCGGTCAACCACCGATCCCGGAGGACGGATTCCGTCATGCCGCGTCCGAATCCCGCACAGCTCGCCTACGGTTCGGCCACCGTCATCCTCTCGGCTCTCGCCATGCTGCTGGTGTCGCAGGCGCGTTCGGGAGCCGGGATCGCGGTCATCGCGAGTGCGGCGCTCGCGCTCGGGCTGCTCGTCGCGGTCAGGGTGCCCGGCCGCCGCCCCTCAGGGGCCCCGCGCCCGGTGACCGGCGCGGTGCCCGCGCAGCGCGGCGCGGAGCCCGCCGACGGCGGCCGGCGCCTGGCGGAGACCTCCTCGCGCCGCTGATCCGGCAGGGGCGCGGGCCGCCGGGCCCCGCGCACCGGCCGTACGGCCGTCCTCCCCGCCGGGTGTTCCGCCCGCACCGCCCTCTCCGGGGCGGTGCGGCCTCCGTGTCCGGCACGGCCTCCGTATCCGGCACGGCCTTCGCGTTCTCATGCTCCGAGTCGACCGCGCCGGGGCGTACCGCGCATCAGGGGCGGGCCGTTCGGGGGACCTCGGGCGCTTCGGCCCCGGGCGTCATCCGAGCGGGCCGGACTCCTCGGTGCCGCGCGCCACGAAGGTGCGCGCCGCCTTGTCGTGCCAGCACTGCCGCCACGGCCGGTCGAACAGGCACCACAGGACGTTCACCACGCCGACGCCCAGCGGCGCCAGCAGCCCGTACACCAGCCAGCGGCGCAGCGCTGCGCCGAAGGAGGGGGTGTCCTGCTCCTCGATGTCGAGCACCCGGACGCCGAACAGCTTCTTGCCGAGCGTGCGGCCCCACCGGGCGGTGGGCAGCACCTCGTAGAGGAGGCCGAACACCAGCAGGGCACCGAGCACGATCGCCAGGTAGACGCCGGTGGTGCCGTCGACCAGCCAGATCTGCCTTGTCTCGCCGGCCTGTTCGGCCGCCTCCACCTGCTCGCGGAAGTGGTCGGCGCTGGGGCCGGCGAACGGGAAGGCCACCGCCGCGGCCACCGCCGCGGTGAGGACGCCGTCCACCGCGCGGGCGCCCAGTCGGCGTCCGAGCCCGGCGGGGCGGGCCTGCCGCTGGGCGGCCCGCAGGAAGGGGTCGTCGACCGGAGGGCGCCAGGGCACGACCTGCTCCGGGCCGCCGGGTCGCCCGGCCGGCGACTGCTGCTGCGGCACGGCGGGTGCGGAAGCGTGCGGTGCGGGGGCCGGTCCGGCGGACGCGGGGGCGCGCTGGGCCAGTTCGTGCACCTGTCGCGTCCAGGAGGGCTGCCCGGAGGCGGGGCCGGCGGGCGTGACGGGAGCGGCGGGGCCCGCCGGACCGGCGGGCACGGGCGCGGGTGACGCCTGCGCGGGCGCGGCGGACGCACCCGGCGCCGGTGGGGGCGCGGCTCCCGCCCCGGGCGCCTGCGTACGCCGCAGCCCCACGGTGTCCCCGGGCCTGACGGGCCGTCCGCCCGCCGCCGGGGCGGTGCCCTCGGGGCGTACGGGCCGCATCCGCACGGTGCCGTCGTCGCGCGGCTGCGCGTTCCCGCCGTCCACCGGCCCGGCACCGTCGGCGCGGCCGGGGCCGCCTCGCGGGCCCGGGGCCGGACCCGGTCCCAGCGCCTGCGGGGCACGGCCCGCGCCCAGCGCCGGTGCGGCCGGGGCCGCACCCTCGCCCGGACCGCCCGGACCGCCCGGACCGCCCGTTCCCCAGGAGACGCGGCCGTCCCGCTCCCCGTCGAAGCCCGTCTGCCGGGCGGCGTCGGCCTGCCAGGCGGACGCGGGCTCGGGTCCGCCGTGCGGCCGGGAGGGGTCCCTCCAGGCGGCCGCCCGCTCCCCCGGGCGGATCTCCACCTCGCCGCGCCCGCGCAGCTGCGGCAGGGAGTCGCCCGGAGCGGGCGCGGGGACGCCGGCCCGGCCCCCGGCGTCCGTGCCCTCCTCCTCGTCCAGGAAGACCGGGCCCGTCTCCTCCTGCGGGGACTCGGCCGGCGCCGGGGAGCCGGCCGCGGGGACGGCGGGCGAGGCCGGGGCCTGCGCCGTCACCCCCGGGGGCGCGGCGGGCATCGGTTCACCCTCCCGGGG
>NZ_JAKMAY010000172.1:0-12732 GCF_022015835.1 Streptomyces sp. ICN903
CGCATGGTGTCCGTGGGCGGGGGCGGCGGCCATGGCGAGCGCCATGTGGAGCATGGCCAGGGAGCCGACGGTGTGGTGCAGATGGTGGAGCCGGTGCTCCCCGTCGAACAGGACCAGCGCCAGCCCGTACACCGCGGTGGCGCCGAAGAGCGCCGCGAAGACCGCCGGCGGCAGTGGGTCCACCGCCGAGGCGGGCAGCGCCATCACGGCCATGCCCAGCCCCATCACCGCTTCGCCGGCGGCCTCGCGCCGCTGCCCGGGCGTGCCGCCGCGTGTCTGCCGCAGGCAGTACACGCCCACGGCGCCGCACAGGACCACCAGCATCCAGCCGACCGGATCCGGTCCGTGCACCCCGCCTCCCCGTCGCTTCCCCGGCCGGCCGCTCCGGCCGGTTCCGCGGGGAGGATGCCCGGCGCCGGACGCGTGTACGGGAGCGCGCGGAGGCAGTGGGGGAGCGCGACCGGAGCGCGCGCTCGCGGGGGCGCGGCACCACCCCCGAGAACGCGCGGGAGGTCTCAGATACCGGGCCGGTAGCGCAGCGGATGGTCCTCGGGGACCTCGACGAGGACGATCGGCACCCCGTCCGGATCGCTGATCCACGTCTCCACCAGCCCCCACGGTTCGCGCCTGGGCTCCCGCAGTACCTCCACACCGCGGTCGGTGAGCTCCCGATGGGCCTCGGCCGCGTCGGCGACCTGGAGCCACAGCCTCAGGCCGGGCGCGGGCGGGACCTCGGACCGGCCGGAGACCTCCAGGAAGCCGCCGCCCAGGAAGTAGACGGTCCCGCGCTCCGGCCCGGTGCCGAACTCCCGGTACACCGCCAGCCCCAGGGCCCCGCCGTAGAACGCCCGCGAACGGTCGGGGTCGGTGGGGCGCAGCAGGATCCGGCTGCTCAGTACGTGAACCATGGCACCGAGCCTAGGGCGTGTCCGGGGCGCTGTCCGGCATACGGGCCGAGCGGCCGGGACGTGCGGACGGAGGTTTAGGCTCGGCCCCATGAACGCCCCGAACGCCGTGAACGACCCCGCTTCCGCAGCCTCCGGCACCATCCCCCCGACCGGCTCCGGCCTGAGCTTCAGGACCGCGGGCGAGGACGACGTCCCCGCGCTGGTCGCCCTGGTGGAGTCGGCGTACCGGGGCGAGGCCAGTCGGGCGGGCTGGACCACCGAGGCGGACCTGCTGGAGGGGCAGCGCACCGACTCCGAGGGCGTCGCCGACGTCGTCCGCGCCCCCGGCAGCCTGATGCTGGTCGCCGAGCGGGACGGGGAGCCGGTCGCCTGCTGCCAGCTCGAGCGCCGCGAGGGCGGGGAGGGCCGGACCGTCGCGTACTTCGGGATGTTCGCCGTCCGGCCGGTCCTCCAGGGCGGCGGGCTGGGCAGGGCGGTTCTCGCGGAGGCCGAGCGGATGGTGCGGGAGCGCTGGGGCGCCCACGAGATGCACATGACGGTGATCACCGCCCGGGCGGACCTGATCGCCTGGTACGAGCGTCGCGGCTACGCCCGGACCGGGCGCACCAGCCCCTTCCCGTACGGCGACGAGCGTTTCGGCGTCCCGCTCCGCGACGACCTGGAGTTCGAGCTGCTGGTCAAGCCGCTTCGGCGACCGCTCTCCTGACGTCGGGCAGGTCGGTGACCACGCCGTCCAGCCCCAGCTCGCGGACGCGGGCCAGGTCCTGGTCGGTGTTGACCGTCCAGGAGATCACCCTCAGGCCCGCGGCGCGGCAGCGCCCGACGACGTCCGCGTCCAGCCGGCGCAGCTCGCAGGAGACCATCGGGGCTCCCAGGTCCACGGCGCGCTCGGGGGCGGTGGGCGTCGATCTGCCGGTGACCAGCGCGATGGGGATGTCCGGCAGCAGCTTGCGGGTCTCGCGCAGGGCGTCGTCGTGGAACGAGATCACCGTGACCCGCCGGTGAAGGCCGAGCCGCTCGACGGCCTCCGCCAGCACCCGCGCCGCGGCGCGGTCCTTGATCTCGGCCTGGAGCGGCGCGGAGACCGCTTCCACGACCTCCTCGAAGACCGGAACGCGCTCGCCGAGGCCGGCGTCCAGCTCGCGCAGCTCGGCGAGGGTCTTGTCCGCGATGGGACCGGAGCCGTCGGTGGTGCGGTCCACGTCGGCGTCGTGCATCACCACCAGTGCGCCGTCCCGGCTCAGATGGAGGTCCAGTTCGATGACGTCGAAGCCCTCGCGGTCGGCCCGGACGAAGGAGCGCAGGGTGTTCTCGGGCTCGACGCCCATCACTCCGCGGTGGCCGACGGTCAGCAGTGGCACGGCGCGTTCTCGCTTTCCTGCGGTGTTCGAAGCGGCGGTGCGTACGCGCGGCAAGAGTAGCCGCGGACGATCACCGCCCGGGACGCGGGGCGCCGGCGGGCGCGGCGGCGGGCGCGGAGCACGCCGGATCGGCCTCCTCGACGCGGATACGGCCTTCTCTTCCGTTTCAGGGGGGCGCTCACAGGAAAAACAGCTGCATAGCGGGTGGTCGGCAGAAGAACTTTCTCCCTCTCGGGTTGATCGGGGAAGTCTGCGCAGCTACGGTGCTGCTACGAGAGTTTCTTCTGTGGAGGGGTAGTAATGACGGAAATCCTTTCGCCCGCGGTAGCGACGGGTGGCGCTCCGACCGCCGGCGGCTCGTTCGCCGGCCGTGTGGTGGAGCACCCCGCCTGGGCGGTGCTCAAGGAGGCCGTCGAGGCCGTCCGTCCCGCCCAGTCCAAGGACGGCTCCATCGACTTCGAGGCCGAGGGCGCCCCCGCGCGGGCCGAGGTCGAGCGGCACATCGAGCAGGTCGTGGCCTGCGTCGAGGAGCTCGCACCGCTGCTCCCGCACAACGAGGCGTACCACCGCGCCCTGGTGGCCGACCTGCGCCGCTGGGCCGGGAGCGGCTTCGGCGTCCCCGACTTCCTGGACTCCCTGCTGGCCTTCCAGCCCGCCTCCCACCGCGCCGACGGGATCCAGCACCTGGTCGTCTTCCCCATGTACACGCAGAACGGCAACCCCGACCGCAACCTGGAGGCCGTCGTCCTGCGCGTGGTCTGGCCGGACTGGCTGGCCGAGCTGGAGCGCACCCGCTACGACAACCCGCTCTTCCTCGGCATCACCTTCGAGGACTTCACCAGCGGCTACGACACCCACTCCGCGGTCCTCTTCCCCGAGACCGTCGCCGTGCGCGAGGCGCCCGAGCGGTTCTCCTGGGGCGGGATCTTCTGCGACCGGGAGGCCGCCCGATTCCGCCGCGTCGTCGACGCCGCCTGCGAGGTCACCAAGCTGGAGCTGCCCGAGGACGCCCGGGGACTGCTGGCCGACCAGAAGCGCGCCCAGCAGACCTTCGTGCTGTGGGACATGGTCCACGACCGCACCCACAGCCACGGCGACCTGCCCTTCGACCCGTTCATGATCAAGCAGCGCCAGCCGTTCTGGATGTACGGCCTGGAGGAGCTGCGCTGCGACCTCACCGCCTTCCACGAGGCCGTGAAGCTGGAGGCCGACGGCTTCGAGCAGGGCCGTGACGTGCAGTACGCCGTGCTGCTGGAGCGCCTGTTCCGCTTCCCCGTCACCGGTGAGCGCAGCCGCAACTACGACGGGCTGGGCGGCCAGCTGCTGTTCGCCTACCTCCACAAGCACGACGCCCTGCGCTGGACGGACAACAAGCTCAGCATCGACTGGCGGCGGGCCCGCGAGGTGACCGTGCACCTGCGCGAGGAGATCGAGACCCTCTACCGCGAGGGCATCGACCGCCCCAAGCTGGTCCACTGGTTCAAGGCCTACGAGCTGGTCTCCACCTACCTCGCCCCGCACCCCGGCTCGACCTGGGCCAAGGGCCCCGACGCCCTGGACCTGAGCCTGCCGCCGCGCAAGCTGGTGGACGAGGTGCTCCCCGACGAGTTCCCGCTGAGCATGTTCTACGAGGCCCTCGCCAAGAAGCTGCGTAACGTGATCGCATCGACCAAGGGCATCACCGCCGAGTCCGCCCTCCCGGCCGCGGCGTGACCACCGGACGTCACAGAGAGGCGATCACCACCATGACCAGCACATCCAACGGCAACGGCGGCCCCCTGGACGGCGCCGTCGTCGCCGTCGCCGGCGCGGCGGGGCCCGCCGGGCAGGCCGCGCTGCTGAGCCTGGCCGAACGGGGGGCCACCGTCGTCGCCGCCGACGCGGACGCCGAGCGGCTGGCCGAGGCCGTCGACAGGGCCCGCTTCGCGCACGGCGGCGCCGCCGTCACCGGTGACACCGTCGACCTGCTCGACCTGGAGGCCACCCGCGAGTGGGCCACCCGCACCGAGAAGGAGTACGGCCGAGTCGACGGGCTGGTGCACCTGGTCGGCGGCTGGCGCGGCTCGGCGGCCTTCGCCGAGACCGACCTGTCCCACTGGGACCTGCTGGAGAAGCTGCTGGTACGCACCGTGCAGCACACCTCCCTGGCCTTCGAGGGAGCCCTGCGCCGCAGCGGAAACGGCCGCTACGTCCTGATCAGCGCAGCCGGCGCCACCCGCCCCACCGCCGGAAACGCCGCCTACTCCGCGGCCAAGGCCGCCGCCGAGGCCTGGACGCTGGCCCTGGCCGACGCCTTCCGCAAGGCGGGCAAGGGGTCGGATGCGGGGCCTCCGGCCGCTGCTGCCATCCTGGTGGTCAAGGCGCTGGTCAACGACGCGATGCGCGCCGAGCGCCCGAACGCCAAGTTCGCGGGCTTCACCGACGTCGGGGAGCTGGCCGAGGCCATCGCCGGTGTCTGGGACAAGTCCGCCGAGGAAGTGAACGGACACCGCCTGTGGCTGACCCCGCAACCGTAGAGGCCCACCCGACCGAGGCACCCGCGGCATCCCCTCCGACGGACGCCCGGCGCCGCCACGACCCGCGGGTGCGCGGCTTCGCCAGCGACAACTACGCGGGCGCGCACCCGGAGATCCTGGCGGCGCTCGCCCTCGCCAACGGCGGTCACCAGACCGCCTACGGCGAGGACGAGTACACCGCCCACCTCCAGGAGGTCTTCCGCGCCCACCTCGGGCCGGCGGCGGAGGTCTTCCCGGTGTTCAACGGCACCGGCGCCAACGTCGTGGCCCTCCAGGCCCTCACCGACCGCTGGGGCGCGGTCGTCTGCGCCGACAGCGCCCACATCAACGTGGACGAGTGCGGCGCGCCCGAACGGGTCGGCGGACTGAAGCTGCTGACCGTGCCCACCGAGCACGGCAAGCTCACCCCCGAGCTGGTCGAGCGCGAGGCGTACGGCTTCGACGACGAGCACCGGGCGATGCCGCAGGTGGTCTCGATCACCCAGAACACCGAACTGGGCACCGTCTACACGCCCGAGGAGATCCGGGCGATCTGCGAGACGGCCCACGAGCGCGGCATGGCCGTCCACCTCGACGGCGCCCGCATCGCCAACGCGGCGGCCGCGCTGGGCGTCCCGCTGCGGGCGTTCACCACGGACGCGGGCGTGGACGTGCTCTCCTTCGGCGGCACCAAGAACGGCATGCTCTTCGGCGAGGCCGTCGTCGTGCTCAACCCCGGCGCGGTGCGGGCGATGAGGCACCTGCGGAAGCTGTCGATGCAGCTGGCCTCCAAGATGCGGTTCGTCTCGGTGCAGTTCGAGGCGCTGCTCGCCGGGGACCTGTGGCTGCGCAGCGCCTCCCACGCCAACGCCATGGCCGCGCGGCTGGCCGACGGCGCGCGCGCCGTCGACGGGGTTGAGATCCTCCACCCCGTCCAGGCCAACGCCGTCTTCGCCCGGCTTCCGCACGACGTGAGCGAGCGGCTGCAGAAGCGCTACCGCTTCTACTTCTGGGACGAGGCCGCCGGCGACGTGCGCTGGATGTGCTCCTTCGACACCACCGAGGAGGACGTCGACGGCTTCGTCGCCGCGCTGCGGGAGGAGATGGCCCGCTGACCGCGCGTGCGGGCGGCCCGCCGGCCGGAAAGGGGCGGCGGGCCGCTTCTGTCCGCCTCCACGGGCTTTCGCGGAGGCGGGGAGCCGGTCATGGAGAGGACCGGGGACCGCGCTAGAGGGAACCGGCCTCGGCCGGGGTCGGGGCGGTGCCGCCCAGGTGCGCGGGCATCCACCAGGTGTCGTCCGGCCCCTTGGGCCGCACCGGGTACGCCCGCTGGGCCGCCTCCAGCAGCTCCTGCACGCGGTCGCGCAGCCGCTCGGTGAGTTTGGCCGCCGACTCGCCCTCGGCGGGCCGCAGCGGCTCGCCGACCCGGATGGTGATCGGGAAGTGGTTGCGGCCGAAGTCCCGCTTGTGGCCCTTGGTCCACAGCCGCTGAGTGCCCCACAGCGCGACGGGCAGCAGCGGCACGCCCGCCTCCTGCGCCATCCGGGCCGCACCGGTCTTGAAGTTCTTCAGGGTGAACGACTGCGAGATCGTGGCCTCGGGGAAGACGCCGATGATCTCGCCCGAGCGCAGCGCCTTCAGCGCGTGGCGGTAGGCGTGCTCGCCCTGCGAGCGGTCCACCGGTATGTGCTTCATCGCGCGCATCAGCGGCCCCGAGACCTTGTGCCGGAAGACCGACTCCTTCGCCATGAAGCGCACCAGCCGCTTGGCGGGCCGGGCGGCCAGTCCGGCGAAGACGAAGTCGAGGTAGCCGATGTGGTTGCTGACCAGCACGGCGCCGCCGCGCCGCGGGACGTGCTCGGTGCCCTCGATGTCGAAGCGCAGGTCGAGAGCCCTGAACAGGGTGCGGGCTGCACCGATCACGGGCGGATACACCAGTTCTGCCATCTGGGAGGACCCTTCTGGGAAGCTGCCTGGGGAGGGTTCTCCCGGCGGATCTACCCGAACCTACGCTGCCGTAACTTCCCTGGCCAATTCCGGGGACGGGAGATCCTCGTCACGTTCGGACACCACCCGGCGCCTCACCCCGCGACCCGGCGCAGCACCAGGTACATCTCGCAGCCCAGGCAGTAGCCGAAGGCGGCGTTGAGGAAGGCCGCCGCGAGCGCGCACGCGGTCGCGGCCATGCCCAGCCACAGGGGCCCGGCGCCGTATCCCACCAGGCCCACCAGGGCGAAGGCCAGGCCCACGGTCTGCGCGAAGCGGGGCGGGGCCGCGTCCTCCGTTTCGGCCGGCGGTCCCAGTCGGGGTCGGACCAGGTGGCGGAAGAGCAGCCCGTAGGGCGAGCGCGTCACGCCGAGCGCCGCCCCGGCGGCGAACACCAGTGCCTGTGCGGCCAGCAGCCAGAAACTCCCGCCGACCAGCACGGCGGCCAGGACCGCGGTGGTCACGGCGGCGGCGAACCTCGTTCCCCGTGTGTCGACCCTCATGGTGACAGCATTCCGCACCCGGGGGCGCGGTGGCGGCCGGATAAGGGAATCGGCGGCATGGCCCCGGGCGCTGTGGGAGACGATGCGGGAGGCGGGCAGAGGCGATGGGACGACGGGGGCGGCGGAGATGACGGGTCTGGTCGTGTGTCTGGCGGTGCTGGCGTTGGCCGGCGCCTTCGGGATGGCGCACAGCAGACGGAACGGAAGGATGACGGTGCGCGGACGGGACGCGGAGGAGAGGGTGACCGCCGGGGAGGTGGGCGCCGAGCGGCTGGGGGAGCGGGCCACGCTGGTGCAGTTCTCCAGCGCTTTCTGCCAGCCCTGCCGGGCCACCCGGCGGATCCTGGCCGAGGTGGCGCAGATGGTCGAGGGAGTCGTCCACGTGGAGGTGGACGCCGAGGCCCGGCTGGATCTGGTGCGGCGGCTGGGGATCATGCGTACCCCCACCGTCCTGGTGCTGGACGCTCGGGGCCGGATAGTCCGGCGGGCGAGCGGACAGCCGCGCAGGGCCGATGTCATCGCCGCGCTCGGGGAGGCCGTGTGAGGGCCGGGAGGGTCCCCGGGGCCGTCAGCGGCGCCGGCCGCGTGACCCTGGTCCCATCCGCGCGGGCGAACTTGACGCGGACCGCCCGCGGTGGACAGCCTGGCCTGCCGTGGGCAGGGGATCTCAGATGAGCGCACCGAACGGCATCCGGCGGGTACCGGAGGCGGCCGAAGCCGGTCCCGCCCTGCTGCGCGCCGTCTTCCGGCGGCACGCCGCCGGGGTCGCCGTGATCACCGCCCACGGGCACGGCCGCCCCGCCGGGTTCACCGCGACATCCCTGGCCTCCGTCGCCGCCGAACCACCGCTGGTCTCCTTCAACATCGCCACGGCCTCCTCGGTGTGGCCGGTGGTCGCCGAGGCGGAGCACGTGGGGGTGCACATACTGGGCGAGCACCAGCGCGAGCTGGCCGCCACCTTCGCCCGCCCGGGAGCGGACCGCTTCGCGCCGCCCACCCGCTGGCGCCGGGGGCCGCACGGGGTGCCGGTGCTGGAGGGCGTGCTCGCCTGGACGGTGGGCGCGGTGGTGGCCCGGGTGCCGACCGGCGACCACCGGGTGGTCCTGGCGGAGCTGGTGGCCGGGGACTCCTCCGGCGCGGGCCGCCCGCTGCTGTACCACGCGGGGCGTTACAACGCGCTGGGGGAGGGCACGGTGCCCTCCTGAGCCGTTGGAAAGGTCACAGTTCACCGGCCTTGCCTCCGGGTAAGGGCCTGGGTGTACTGACGAGTAATATCCTGGATGGAGAGCCGGCCCCACCGGACCGGATTCCGCCCGATCAGGCGCCTATGCTGCCTGTGAGACAAGGCAGCCAGTAATGACGACGCATGTAGGAGAGCCGGCGTGAGCTTGAGGATCGTTGTCTGTGTGAAGTACGTGCCCGACGCCACCGGCGACCGGCACTTCGCCGATGACCTGACCGTCGACCGCGAGGACGTGGACGGTCTGCTGTCGGAGCTCGACGAGTACGCCGTCGAGCAGGCCCTGCAGATCGCCGAGAACGCCGATGACGCCGAGGTCACCGTGCTGACCGTGGGCCCCGAGGACGCCAAGGACGCGCTGCGCAAGGCGCTGTCCATGGGCGCCGACAAGGCCGTGCACGTGGAGGACGACGACCTGCACGGCACCGACGCGATCGGCACCTCCCTGGTGCTGGCCAAGGCCGTCGAGAAGACCGGCTACGACCTGGTCGTCTGCGGCATGGCCTCCACCGACGGCACGATGGGCGTGCTGCCCGCGCTGCTGTCCGAGCGCCTGGGCGTGCCGCAGGTCACGCTGCTGTCCGAGGTCTCCGTGGAGGACGGCAAGGTCACCGGCCGCCGCGACGGCGACGCCGCGACCGAGCAGCTCGAGGCCGCGCTTCCGGCCGTCGTGTCCGTGACCGACCAGTCCGGTGAGGCGCGCTACCCCTCCTTCAAGGGCATCATGGCCGCCAAGAAGAAGCCGGTTCAGTCCCTGGACCTGGACGACCTGGACATCGACGCCGACGAGGTCGGCCTCGAGGGCTCCTGGACCAAGGTCGACGAGGCCGCCGAGCGCCCGGCCCGCACCGCGGGCACGATCGTCAAGGACGAGGGCGAGGGCGCCAAGCAGCTCGCCGAGTTCCTGGCGGGCCAGAAGTTCATCTGAGCCCGAAGGCCCGTCGCACCCCTCACTCCTTTCCGCCCTCGCAATCCTCGCAGGAGAGCAACTCCCATGGCTGAAGTCCTTGTCTACGTCGACCACGTGGACGGCGCCGTCCGCAAGCCCACCCTCGAACTGCTGACCCTGGCCCGCCGCATCGGCGACCCGGTCGCCGTGCACCTGGGCGCCGGCGCCGACGGTGCCGCCGCCACGCTGGCCGAGTACGGCGCGGTGAAGGTGCTCGCCGCGGACGCCCCCGAGTTCGCCGACTACCTGGTCGTGCCGAAGGTGGACGCGCTCCAGGCCGCCTACGAGGCCGTCTCCCCGGCCGCCGTGCTGGTCCCCTCCTCCGCGGAGGGCAAGGAGATCGCGGCCCGCCTGGCGCTGCGCATCGGCTCGGGCGTCATCACCGACGCCGTCGACCTGGAGGCCGGCGACTCCGGCCCGGTGGCGACCCAGTCGGTCTTCGCCGCGGCCTTCACCACCAAGTCCCGCGTCACCAAGGGCACCCCGGTCATCACCGTCAAGCCCAACTCCGC
This sequence comes from Streptomyces sp. ICN903, assembly GCF_022015835.1. Lineage (NCBI taxonomy): Bacteria > Bacillati > Actinomycetota > Actinomycetes > Kitasatosporales > Streptomycetaceae > Streptomyces > Streptomyces sp. ICN903. Next base: position 9,955 of record NZ_JAKMAY010000172.1, read on the forward strand.
CGCCCCCGAGGCCGCCCCGGCCGCGGGCACGGTCGAGCAGCTGTCGGTGACCTTCGGCGAGAAGTCCACCGGCACCAGGGTCGTCTCCCGCACCCCGCGCGAGTCGACCGGCCGCCCGGAGCTGACCGAGGCCGCGATCGTGGTCTCCGGCGGCCGCGGCGTCAACGGCGCCGAGAACTTCTCGGTCATCGAGAACCTCGCCGACTCCCTCGGCGCGGCCGTCGGCGCCTCGCGCGCCGCGGTGGACGCGGGCTGGTACCCGCACACCCACCAGGTCGGCCAGACCGGCAAGTCCGTCTCGCCGCAGCTGTACATCGCGGCGGGCATCTCCGGCGCCATCCAGCACCGGGCCGGCATGCAGACCTCGAAGACCATCGTGGCCGTCAACAAGGACGAGGAGGCCCCGATCTTCGACCTGGTCGACTACGGCGTGGTCGGCGACCTCTTCGAGGTCCTCCCCAAGCTCACCGAGGAGATCAAGGCCCGCAAGGGCTGACACCCTCCGCGGAAGGCGGACAGCGGCCGGGGCCGCGCGGACCGTGCACCGGTCCGCGCGGCCCCGGCCGTACCGGCTCCGGCGCCCTCCGGGTGCTTCCCGGGCGTGCTCAGGAGTGCGGGGGGACCTCTCCCGAGCCGCGCGGGATCAGTCGGGTGGGCAGCACCACGCGCCGCGGCTCCTCGCCCGAACCCTCCAGCCGGCGGAACAGCAGCTCGCCGGCTCTGCGGCCCAGCAGCGCGGGTTCCTGCGCGATGACGGTGACCGGTGGGGTCAGCAGGTCGGCCAGCTCGAAGTCGTCGAAGCCCACCAGCGCCACGCGCCGCTCCAGGCCCGCCAGCACCCGCACCACGGTGACGGTCACCCGGTTGTTGCCCGTCAGCAGTGCGGTGACCGGCCCCGCGGCCGAATCCCGCCCCGCCAGCATGCGCTCGGCGTCGGCCCGTACGCGCCCGGGGTCGGTGGGGCCGAGCGCGACCCAGGAGCCGTCCACCGCGAGCCCGGCCTCCGCCATCGCGGCCCGGTAGCCGCGCAGCCGCTCGGCGGCGGTGTGGATGCGCGGCAGGTCGCCGATGAAACCGATCCTGCGGTGACCGTGGGCGATGAGATGGGCGACGCCCTCGCGCGCGCCCGTGAAGCTGTCGGAGAGCACCGCGTCGGCCTCGATGCGGGCGGCGGGGCGGTCCACGAAGACGGTGGCGATCCCGGCGGAGATCTCCGGCTCCAGGTAGCGGTGGTCGTCACCGGCCGGGACGATCACCAGTCCGTCCACGCGCCGGGCGCACAGGGCCAGCGCCAGCTCCCTCTCGCGCTCGCCGTCCTCGGCGCTGGAGCCGTTGATCAGCAGCGCGCCGTGTGCCCGGGCGACCTCCTCGACGGCGCGGCTGAGGGGGGCGTAGAAGGGGTCGGCGAGGTCCTCCAGGACCAGCCCGACGCTCGCGGTGCGGCCTTTGCGCAGGATGCGGGCGCTGTCGTTGCGGCGGAAGCCGAGGGCGGTGATGGCCTCCCGCACCCGGCGCTCGGTGTCGGGGGTGACGCCGGGCTCGCCGTTGACGACCCGGGAGACGGTCTTGAGGCCGACCCCGGCGCGGGCGGCCACGTCCTTCATCGTCGGCCGCAGCCCGTAGCGGCGCCGGGGGCTGCGGGCGGGTCGGGCGGTGTCGGCCACTTGAGGTCTCGTCCTGTCGTCGGCGGTCGGTGACACGGATGCCGTACGGCACGTCCCCGTGCGTCGGTGGCCTCAGAGCATAGAGCCGGCCGATGGAGTGGACAACGTTGTCAAAGATAGGTGAGACTCTCCGCCCATGGATCAGGATCTTCTCGCCGCCCTCGACATCGGCGGAACCAAGATCGCAGGCGCGCTGGTGGACGACGGCGGACGGCTGCTGCTGCGGACTCAGCGGCCCACTCCGGCGCGGGAGCCGGGCGACGGCGTGATGCGGACGGTGGCCGAGGTGCTCGGCGAACTGAGGGCGGCGCCCCAGTGGCCGCGTGTGGCGGCCCTGGGGATCGGCAGTGCCGGGCCGGTGGACGCCCGGCGGGGCACGGTGAGCCCGGTCAACATCCCCGGCTGGCGGGACTACCCGCTGGTGGAAGGGGTGCGCGCGGTCGTCGGGGGGATGCCCGTGACACTGGTGGGCGACGGAGTGGCGATCACCGCCGCCGAGCACTGGCAGGGCGCGGCGCGCGGCCGGGACAACGCCCTGTGCATGGTCGTCTCCACCGGGGTGGGCGGCGGGCTGGTCCTGGACGGCAGACTCCACCCCGGACCGACCGGCAACGCCGGCCACATCGGCCACATCAGCGTGGACCTCGACGGCGACCCCTGCCCGTGCGGGGCGCGCGGCTGTGTGGAGGGCCTGGCCAGCGGACCCAACATCGCCCGCCGGGCCCTGGCCGGCGGCTGGCGGCCCGGGCCGGACGGAGACGCCAGCGCCCGCGGGGTGGCCGCCGCCGCGCGCACCGGGGATCCGGTGGCCGTGGCCTCCTTCGAACGCGCCGCACGGGCCCTGGCGGCCGGGATCGCGGCGACCGCGACACTGGCCGAGATCGAGATCGCGGTGATCGGAGGAGGAGTGGCCCAGTCCGGCGAGGTGCTGTTCGCCCCGCTGCGCCGGGCGCTGCGGGAGTACGCCACACTCTCCTTCGTCCGGGGGCTGGAGGTCGTCCCCGCCGGTACGGGCACCGGGGCCGGCCTCGTCGGGGCCGCGGCGGCCTGCCGCCAGGCGCTGGGCCGGCCCGTGTGAGAGTTCCGGCCCGCGGTGGGGCGGGACATGCGGGGC
>NZ_JAKMAY010000173.1:0-12564 GCF_022015835.1 Streptomyces sp. ICN903
GCCTCAGCGTGGCCGTGCCCGGGGGCCGGCGGGCCCCGGAGAGCCGCCTCGTCACCGGAAGGTGTGAATCCCGGGCTCGCCGTGCATGGAAACGGAACCGGTGCCGCGGAACGGATCCAGCGCCCCCGCGGGGCGCGGGTGTGGCCCGCCGCCCCGCCCGGAGTCCCCCGGGTGGCGGGCCGTACGGATACCGGCGGACCCCCGTGCGCCGGAGGGACGGGGCTGTCAGGCCGCGTCGGTGGAGACGATGCTCCACCGGCCGACCTCGCGGTAGCCGGAGTCGTGGACGGCCGAGCCGTCACCGGGCCGCAGGGCGTAGTGGTGGAGGTTCCCTCCCCAGTACCGCAGGATGCGGCCCAGCTCGCGGGCGGACTCCTCGGCGGACGCCGCGTCGTCCATGTCGACTTCAAGACGGAACTTCATTCCGGGCCTCCTTCTCGTGATGCCTGCATTGAATTGTTTCATTGAACTTCCCTGTGAGACTTTTCGAAGGAGGCTCCCTGATTTCCCCTGTCGGTCGCCCGGGAAGCTTCAAAGGAGGACGAAGGCGGGAGTGCCGGCGTACCGGCGCGGGCAACGGCACCGGTGCGCGGAAAATACCGGGACGTCCCGCGCCGGTCGGCGGTAGCTTCGGCCCTCGTGAGCTGGCTCCCCGAGGACTTCGTCCACCCCGTCCATGTGCCCGTCCCCGGCACCGCGCTTCACCTGCGGCCGATCCGGGAGGCGGACACCGCCATCGACTACCCCGCCGTGATGGGCTCCCGCGAGCGCCTGTGGGAGATCTTCGGCCCCGCCTGGGGCTGGCCCGCCGAGACGATGACCTATGAGGAGGACCGCGTCGACCTGCTCCGGCACGAGAAGGAGATCGCCGCGCACCAGTCGTTCAACTACGCCCTGTTGAACGAGGAGGAGACGGCGCTCCTCGGCTGCGTCTACATCGACCCGCCCGAGCGCACCGGCTCCGACGCGGACATCTCCTGGTGGGTGGTGGACGACCTCGTCGGCGGCGAGGAGGAGCGCGCGCTCGACGCGCTGGTGCCGCGGTGGATCGACGCCGACTGGCCCTTCCGCCGGCCCCGTTGCATCGGCCGCGACATCACCTGGCAGGACTGGCTCGCGCTGCCGCCCGTCGCGTGACCCGTCCCCGGCACGGCACGGTGCCGTCCGGTGGCGCTCGTGCTCGTCTGGTTCCGTTCCGTGTGGTGATGTGCGAACCATGGATGCCGGACAAGGTCCGGCGGGGGGAGTGGGGATGAGTTTCCGGCTGGCGGCGTACGCCGTGTGCATCGAGGACGGACGGGTGCTGCTCGCCCGTCACCTACTGCCGGACGGCGGGAGCAACTGGACTCTTCCGGGCGGCGGGGTCGAGCACGCGGAGGACCCGTTCGACGCGGTGATCCGGGAGGTCGCGGAGGAGACCGGCTGCTCGGCGGTGGTGGACCGCCTGCTGGGAGTGGACTCGCGGGTGATTCCCGCGACCGCCACGCGTGAGGGAGTCGTGCACCAGAACGTCGGCGTCTTCTACCGGGTCCGCATCACCGGCGGCCGGCTCCGGCCCGAGCCGGACGGCGACATCGTCGAGTCGGTCTGGACCCCGGTCCCCGAGGTCACCGGCCTGCACCGGTCATCACTGGTCGACGTCGGCCTCGCGCTGGCACGGGACCTTCCGCCGACCGGCCACGTCGCCCCCGTCCCGGTCGGCGGCCTGGTCCAGCACTGAGGCGCCGCCGGTACCCGCCCGTCCCCGCACACCCGGCCGGGGCGGGCGCTCAGTCCAGGACGGCGGTGGCCTCGACCTCGACCATGTGCTCGGGTACGTCCAGCGCCGCCACGCCCAGCAGTGTGGCGGGCGGGACCGGGGTGGTCCCCAGCTTCGCGGCGGCCCGGGAGATCCCCTCCAGGAGCAGGGGCATCTTGTCGGGGGTCCAGTCGACGACGTGGACGTTCAGCTTCGCCACGTCGTCGAAGGTCCCGCCGACCCCGGCCAGGGCGGCGGCGACGTTGAGGTAGCACTGCTCGACCTGGGCGGCCAGGTCGCCCGCGCCGACCGTGTTGCCCTCGGCGTCCCAGGCGACCTGCCCGGCGACGAAGACCAGCCTCGATCCGGATGCGACCGACACCTGCCGGTAGACGTCGATGGCGGGCAGTCCGTCGGGGTTCATCAGAGTGATGGCCATGTCCGTCCGTTCTCCTGTCCGGGCACCCGTGGGCGCCCGTGGTCTCTTGCGGTTACTCGGAAACCGTAGGAGAGTCTGCGCTGACCTGGAAGAACGCACTTTTGAGTGACTGAGGAACCTCATGGTGACCAAGCAGTTCGGGGACTCCCCCGAGGAAGCGGACCTGCGGCGCGCGGACTCCCTGGCGCGGGAGATCTTCTCGGACATCGCCAACAAGTGGGCCTGCTGATCATCGAGGCCCTCGGTGAACGCACCCTGCGGTTCAGCGAGCTGCGGGACGAGGTCGAGGGCGTCAGCCACAAGATGCTCACCCAGAACCTGCGGATGCTGGAGCGCAACGGCATGGTCGAGCGGACGGTGCACCCCACCGTGCCGCCACGCGTCGAGTACACCCTCACCGAGCCGGGCCGGGCCCTGCGCGAGGCGGTCGACGTGATGTGCGACTGGCCCCACCGCTACCTCGGCCACATCGAGGCGGCCCGGAGCCGCTTCGATTCCTGACAGTGCGGTGCGCATCCGTGCGCCACTGCGGACCGGATCTCGCACGAACTGCCTTGCGGAGGAACGGACGCCGCCCGACGCGGTACCTTGCTCGGTCCCGCACTGGAACGACTCGCTCTAGGCGACCCCGTCATCCTGTTTCGTAGACCTGGGCACCCCGGCTTTGCCCGCCTGCATCAGGGTCTTCTCGGCACGGATGTCGATCAGTCGGGTTGCCAGGTGCTGGGCCGATCCGAAGACCACGGCCCAGGCCAGGAGTTGTGCCCGGGTGTCGAGTGCGGACAGTCCGGGGACGAACCCGCCGTGCAGCAGCAGGATCCCGACAATGGCTGTCAGGGCACCCGTGGGGAACTTCAACGCCGCCGCCGCGGTGGGCAGTGCATAGGGAGAACTCGTTCCCGAGAGCCGGCGGATGGCGGCCACGACCGTCAGCGCCGCTCCGGCGAGACCGGCGATGGCCACCGAGGCGGAGTCGTGGGAACTCGCCGCCTCGGCCGGGAGATCGGCCTCGCTCCGTGCCCGGTACTCATTGGAGGGGCAGGCGATGACGATGTCCCTGCCGCCTTCTCCCCGGACGCTCTGGGAGGCCGCCTCGGATCTGAAGCAGAGGGAGAGGTCGACGGGGTTGTACCACATGTAGACCACGAATCCGACCACGCCGAAGGTGACGCACAGGGTGGCGGACCAGAGGATGTTCCGGAGGCTGCGGATCCTCGCGATCTCCATGTCCTCAGCCTCGTATGCGGCCTCCAGAGTGGTGGCCAGCAGGGTGCGGTCGGTCGGCCCGATCTTTCCTGAGCGGATGTATTCGATCCTTTCGCTCAGTTCCTTCAGCCGGAGGTCGTCGGAGACCAGATGGCGCTGTGCCTTCGCCAGAACGGTGATGCTCTGACCCGCGATCTCATTGTCTGACATGTAGGGAATGAGAGCGACCTCGGCGGCCCTCAGATTTGCCCATGCCCTTTCCAGGAGCGGCGCCCGGATGAACCAGCTGTGGTGATCAGCAGCGGATTCGGCTTCCTTCTTTACTATATCCAGCGAATCGAGGAATTTCTGATCGTTCCGAAGTGCCTCGGAGTCGCGTTTGATGCTTTCGACCTGGAGTCCCAGGGACCTGGATCGTGCCTTGATCCGCTCTTTCCAAGCACCCCTCGGCCAACTTCCATGTGGGCGTTTCTTGGGATTCTTGCCCTTCGCCTGCTCATTCTCCATGGCCATCGCCTCCCGGCCCGCCCGGCAGGCGGGCTGAACGCCACTTGCCAGTTCATCGTGGGCCGGGGGCCTACTTGATCGCATCTGCGGACGATGTCCGGGGCGCCGCCCGGGGGTGTCCGTACCGGTGTACTTCCGCGTACGTTGCGGCACACGCGGCCGGCTCGCGCTGCGCCACTGCCGGTCCCCGCCGACGCAGTGGCGGGGGCCGGCGTCTTCAGAGTCCTGACCGGCGCTCAGTCGACGAAGTGGTCGAACTCGCCGGCCTTGATGCCCTTGAGGAAGGCGTCGAGCTTGGCGGGCGTGGTCACGACGATCTCGTCGGGCTTGCTGCTCTCGCGCATGAGGACGCGATCGCCGTCCCGGGCGATCTCGATGCAGTTGTTGCCGCCACCGCCGCAGGAGGCGGCGTGCCACTCGATGGGTGCGGACATGTCGGCTCGCCCTCCGGGGGTCAGCGTGTGAGGTGGTCGAACTCGCCGTTTTTGGCTCCCCTGAGGAGAGATTTCAAGCTCTCAGGGCTGGTTGCGATGATCAATTCGGGAATATCACTCTCGCGTATGAGAACGCTTCCTCGCTGTGCTGCAAGCTCGATGCAGTTAGCTCCTTCTCCTTCGGAAAATGAGGATTTCTGCCAATCGATGAAACCAGGCACGTCGGAGTCCTCACAGTTCTTTGATGATTCTCTTGACCATGGAGCGTGAATCTTTGGTGTCGAGGGGGACCGTCTCCAGGGCGCCGTAAACCGACCTGTACTTCTCCAGTTGCGCGTGTGCGTCCAGAAAAACGGATCCGTACGCACTGTCCAAAAGGACAGTATCCAACTGTGGAACAGGTCCGCCCGCGTACAGCACAGACTGGGCTGAGCCGATGAACCTCTCGGAGGTGAAGGGGATGACTCGTACGGTGACGCTTGGCCAATCAGAGACTTCCAGCAGGTACTCAAGCTGAGAGCGAGCCACTTTCCGGCCGCCGTAGCGCATACGCAGCGCGGCTTCGTGGATGATCGCCTCGAACGGTGTGGGGTGGTCACGTTCGAAGATCACGCGTCGCCTTGAGCGATGCTCGACTCTCGCGTCGATCTCGCTTCGGGGGAGCGGTGGGATCACTTCCTCGAAGAGCTTCCGCGAGTAGTCCTCCGTCTGGAAGATCCCAGGCACCGTGAGCGTCTGGAGCGAACGCAGGTGGGTGGCGTGGTATTCGAGCTCTGCCACGTTGAGGAATGCCGGAGGCAGGACGCCTCGGTACTCCTCCCACCATCCTTTGGTCCGGTCCTCGGCGATCTCGCACAAGGCGTCGATCAGTTTCTGGTCGCCGGCCGAGTAGAAGGCCGCGAGTCGTCGTACGCGTTCCGCGCTGACGCCCCAGCGTCCCGACTCGATGTGGCTGATCTGGGCCTGGTTGCCGCCGAGTAGTTCTCCCGCTTCGCGAGCGGTGAGGCCTGAGGCTTCGCGCAACTTCCGCAGCTCCGCGCCCAGTCGTGCCTGACGTGCCGTGGGGTTGCTCCTGGGTGGCATCGATCCTCTCCCGATAGGCGCTCCAAGTGTGCCGCGCGTCCGCAGCGCCGGTCCACTCACGAGCGAAGATCCTGTCACATGGTTGTGACGTCTCATCCATGTGCCCTATGGTCCTCGGTAGCGCAGCGTGAACACCAGTGAACCCGCAGTGCAGTTGACCTCCCCTGCCCGCGTACCGGCGCGGGCGGGGGAGGGCGGCCGAGCCACGGTGGTGGGCGCGCGTGCTCCGCAGGCGAAACGCAGACGAACCGCGTTGGGAGAAGACGCAGATGACCGTGACCGCACCCGGCAGACCCGCCACCGCCGTCTACCGGCTGACCGCGCCCGCCCTGCCCACCACCCCGAGAGTGGCCCGCGACGCGGTCGCGGCGTGGCTGTGCGCCGCCGGGCACCACGGGCTGCTGGACACCGCCCGCACACTGGTCAGCGACGTGGTGACGAACGTCGTCGTGCACACCCGCGTACCCCACCTGTGGGTGGGGGCCGCCGTCACGCGGCTGGGCGCGGTCGTCTCCGTGTGGGACGGCGACCAGCGCGGCGTACCCCGCCCGCGCCACGCGGCCGAGGACGAGACCGGCGGGCGCGGGCTGTTCCTGGTGGAGGCGCTCAGCCACGCCTGGGGCGTGAGCTGGACCGGTGGGGCGGAGCCGGCCGGGAAACGGGTCTGGTTCGAGCTGCGCGCCTCGCGCGAGGGGACGTGAGCGCGATGGACCTCACCGCCCTGTGCCTGGGCGCGCTGATCATGACCGTCAGCGCGGCGCTGACCGGCTTCGCCGTGGCCGCGGCCCGCAACTCCGGCGGCACCGGCGTGTGGTGCGAGGCCACCGTCCTGGACGCCGGCACCCACCGGGAGTGGCTGCTCGACTGCCATCGGGCCCGAAACCCCCGCCGCGCCCTGCGCTGGATACGGGCCCAGGCCCCGCGCCTGGCCGACCGTATCGACCCGCCCCCGGACGCGCCCTGGGCCGCGCCCGGCACCATCCGCCCGTACGACCCCGGCCGCCCGTACGACCCCGCCGCCGTCCTGCGGCACCGGCCGCTGGACGGGATCGCGGACCGCGATGCCCTGCGGGTCCTGGAGGACGGCGGTCTCCACGTCCTCACCGCACCGGACGGGGACGGCCTGCGCTACCGGCTCTCCGCCCGCGCCCTGCGCTGACGCCCTGCCCGGAGGCTCCGACGCCCGGGGGCCGGGCCCGCCTCGCGGCGAGCCCGGCCCCTGAACCCCGTTCCCGGACCGCTCGCCGGGCGGTCACCTGCCGGCGAAGGCCAGCAGGGCCTGGTTGACCTCGGTGGCGTGCGTCCACAGCAGGCCGTGCGGCGCGCCGTCCACCTCGACGTACTCCGCCTCCGGGAACGCCTTGTGGAAGGGGCGTCCGGTGGAGTCGACGGGCAGGATGTTGTCGGCGGTGCCGTGCAGGATCAGCGAGGGCTTGCCGGCGGCGCGGACGGCGGCCACGTCCTCGCGGAAGTCCTCGATCCAGGCGGGCACCACCGCGTAGGCGGCGACGGGCGCGGAGGAGGTGGCGGTGTTCCAGTTGGCGGTGACGACCTCCTGGCTGATCCGGGTGCCGAGGTTGTCGTCCAGGTTGTAGAAGTCCTTGAAGAACTGGGTGTACCAGGCGTAGCGGTCGGCGCGGGCGGCCTCCTCGATGCCCTCGAACACCGAACGCGGCACCCCGCCGGGGTTGTCGTCGGTCTGCACCAGGAACGGCTCCAGCGAGGCGAGGAAGGCCAGCTTGGCGATCCGCTCGTGGCCGTAGGTCTTCACGTAGCGGGCCAGTTCGCCGGTGCCCATGGAGAAGCCGACGAGGATGACGTCGCGCAGGTCCAGCGTCTCCAGGAGGGTGTCCAGGTCGGCGGCGAAGGTGTCGTAGTCGTATCCCTCGCCGACCTTGCTGGACTGCCCGAAGCCGCGGCGGTCGTAGGTGATGACGCGGTATCCGGCCGCGAGCAGCTCCCTGGTCTGGAGCTCCCAGCTGTGGCCGTCGAGCGGGTAGCCGTGGACGAGGACGACCGGCTGACCCGACCCCTGGTCCTCGTAGTACAGCTCGATGTCGGTGGTGTTCTCGCTGCCGACCTTGACGTAGCCCATGGGAACATCCTCTCCGCTGCGGAGAACGGTCGTTCTCCGGCTCTGTCGACTACAGTAGAGAACGTTGGTTCTCTTTGCAAGGGGAGTTCTCGTGATCGATGAGCAGACAGCGCGCGAACGGGTGGTTTCCGCCGCCGACCGGCTGTTCTACGCCCGGGGTGTGCAGGCCGTCGGGATGGACGCCGTCCGCAGCGAGTCGGGCGTCTCGCTCAAGCGCATCTACGCGCTGTTCCCCTCCAAGGAGGACCTGATCGTCGCCGTGCTGCGGCACCGGACGGACCGCTGGAACGCGGGCGTCACCGATGCGGTCGACGGCGCCGGGACACCGCGCGAGAGGCTGCTGGCCGTCTTCGACTTCCTGGCCGGCTGGTTCCGCGAGGACGACTTCCGCGGCTGCGCCTTCATCAACGTCTTCGGCGAACTGGGGGGCGGCAGCGACCGGATCGCCGGGGCCGTGCGCGAGCAGAAGGAGTCCTTCCGCCGCCAGGTGGCCGACCTGGTCCGTGCCGCGGGCGGTCCGGACCATCTCGCCCCCCAGCTCGTCCTCCTCGCCGAGGGCGCCCAGACCACGGCTGCCATATCGCGCGACCCGGACATGGCGGGCCACGCCCGCGCCGCCGCCGACACCCTCATCCGGTGCGCGCTGGACGACACCGGGGAGCCGGCCGCGGCGGCGTGAGCGCCGTGCGTGCCCCGGCGGGCGTGCGTCACCGGCCGCCGGGACCGCCCGGGCCGTACGCCCGCCGGGGGACCGTCACCAGCGGATCGCCCTGAAGTCCACCGGGCGCTGCCTCAACTCCCCTGTCCGGGCGGCCAGTCGGCGCAGCCGCTCGGACATCTCGCCGGCCGGCAGGCGCCGCCGGTCGCCGTGGCCGGGCAGCAGCCACTCGAAGCTGATCCGCCCCGCCACCCGCTCCAGGGAGGCGGCCAGCTCCTCGACGGAGTACCAGGTGACGGTGTCGAAGACCTCGATGTCGCCCGTGGTGCGCGACCAGTGGAAGCTGTCGCCGGTGAAGCAGTAGCGGTCGTCCGCGAGGTAGAGCACGCTGCCCTCGGTGTGCCCGGGCAGGGGGTGGGCGACCACGCCGTCGGCGATCTCCACCGGTTCCGTGCCGCGCAGTACGCGGTCGGCGTCGGGGGCGGAGTCGAGGTCGCCCTCGTGGATCCACAGCCGCGCGCCGAAGCCGTCGGCGTACTGGCGGCCGTGCGCGGCGTGGTCGCGGTGGGTGAGCAGTACGTCGGTGACGGGGCCCAGCTTCTCGTAACGCCTGGCCAGCGACGGGCTCCAGCGCGGGGTGTCCACCATCATCACGGTGCCGTCGGGGCGGCGCAGCAGATAGGAGTTGGCGCCGGCCGTCTGCCGGGAGTTGTGCCCGCACAGGTACACCGCGCCGTCAGGGTCGTCCGTGCCGCCCTCGCCGTTCCCGCCGTTCCCGCCGTCCAGCGGCATCGGGAACGGGTCGGGCACCTCCTCCAGCCGCCCGCTCGGCGGGTGGACGGACCGGGTGTGGCAGGCGTGCGCGGCGGCGTGGAGCCGCTCCGTCTCGGCCCGGTCGCGCGGCTCGCGCAGCACGACCGAGCGGCCGCCCTCCTCGCCGATCAGACCGGGCGCGAGCTGCCTCGCCACATCGCAGTTCGTGCACCGCTCATCCACCCGCCAGCCGTCCGCTAACCGCTCCCCGGCCATGTCCGCTCCTCTCCCCGGCGCGTCCGCCTGCCGGACGCCCGACCCCAGAGGTATCCCACGCCGTACGGCCGGGGAAAGGGGGCGAAAGCCCCGCACGCGGTCAGCCGCCGCCCGGCTCTCCGTGGAGCCCGGCGGGGACGGGCCGCGAAACCGGACGCCGGTCGGCTCGTTGGCCCGTACGGGCCGGGCTATGGCCGGAAAACCGGCTTACGGCCGCCGTCGAGAGGAGAAAACCCAAGGGGGGCTTCCGTCCCCCGAAGCGAAGGGGGAGTCATGACCATGACATTCCTGTCCGGTGAACGCACCGGGGCGGGCTTGGCTCTGGACAGGCCCGAGGACAGGTTCCCGCTGGACCGGGGAGCCGCCCCGGACCTGCCGGACCTGACGGACCACCGGGGACCGGCGCCGCTGGCCTTCCGGTTCCTGACCGCCACCACCGGTTCGGGAGGTGTGCTGCCGCAGGACATCGCCTACGACGAGGAGACGCAGACCGGCGTCTACCAAGGCCTTCCGCCAGGGGTGTTCATGACCAGGAACCCGCCGAAGACCTTCGGGCCCACCGAGCCCACCGGCGAGATGGACGCGCCGGACGACCCGGGCCCGAGCGACGACTGACGGCCGGTGCCCGATGACGGACGGCTCGGGATGACCGCCTCCGGGACGGTCCTGGTGCTGGCGGGCCGCTTCGACCCCACCGCGGACCTGGTGGTCGAGGAACTGAACCGGCGGGCCGTGCCCGTCTTCCGCACCGATGTCGCGGACTTCCCGCTGGGGCTGTCCCTCGCCGCGCGCCTCGGCGGGAGGACCGGGGAAACCGGTCGGGCAGGGGAGGGCGGGCACGCGGCCGGGAAGGCGTGGAGCGGCACACTGCGCACCGGGCGCAGGACGCTGGACCTGCGGGACGTGCGCAGCGTCTACTACCGCAGGCCCGCCCGCCCCCGCTTCCCCGAAGGGATGTCGCCGGAGGCCCGCAGGGTGGCCGAGCGGGAGGCCCGGCGGGGCTTCGGCGGGCTGCTGGCGGCGCTGCCGGTCCGGTGGCTGCCGCCCCCGGGAAGAGCGGCCGACGCCGAGTACAAGCCCCTGCAACTGCGCGTCGCGGCCGAGTCAGGGCTGTCCGTGCCGCACACGCTGATCACCAACGACCCCGGTGCGGCCAGGGAGTTCGGCGAGGAGACCGGTGGCCGGGTGGTGTTCAAACCCTTCACCCCCGTGCGCGGCACAGTTGGCGGGAGGTCGGCGGCCGTCTACACCAGCGTCGTCGGCCCCGCAGAACTCGGCCACCCGGACGTCACCACCACGGCGCACCTGTTCCAGGAGTGGGTGCCCAAGGCGTACGAGGTGCGGCTGACGGCCGTCGGCGGGCGGCTGTTCGCCGCCGAGATCCACGCGGACTCACCGGCCGGACACGTGGACTGGCGCAGCGACTACGACAGCCACAGGTACCGGTTGTGCGAGCCGCCGCCGGCCGTCGCGGCCGGAGTACGCCGGATGATGGACGCCCTCGGCCTGCCCTACGGCGCGTTCGACTTCGTCGTCACCCCCGAGGGGCGATGGTGCTTTCTGGAAGTCAATCCGAGCGGGCAGTTCGGTTTCGTGGAGCAGGCGACCGGGCTGCCGATCACGGCTGCCGTCGCCGACTGGCTGGAAGGGAAAGGGACGTGAGAGCGCACGGGGGCGACGGGCACGGAGAGCACGGGGAACTGGTCGAGGCGCGGGTCGGCATGGTGCGGCGGATGGACGAGGGCGGCGTCGTGCTCTCCTCGCGGCTGGCCGAGGTCTTCCTGAACGTGCCGCGCCACCGGTTCGTCCCGGTGTTCTACCGCCGGGACGGCGGCCGCTTCCTGCCCTGCCGTCGCGGGGGCGGGGACGCCGGGCAGTGGGCGGCGCGGGTGTACGCGGACGACTCCCTGATCACCGAGGTGGACGGGCTCCACGCGGAGGACGCGGGGGAGCGGGCCGTCACGGGCGTGCCCACCTCCTCCTCGACCGCGCCGAGCCTGATGGCCGACATGCTCGACGCGCTCGACGTCGAGCCGGGCGCACGGGTCCTGGAGGTCGGCACGGGGACCGGCTACAACGCGGCGCTGCTGTGCCGGCTGGCCGGTGCGGAGAACGTGGTGACCGTGGACGTCTCCGAACGCCTCACCACCGCGGCGCGGGAGCGGCTGGACGGCCTGGGGCTGTCACCGGTGGTGGAGACGGCCGACGGCGCGGAGGGTGCCCCGGGGCACGCGCCGTTCGACCGGATCATCGCCACCTGCTCGGTGCGGCGCGTCCCGGCAGCCTGGACCGACCAGTGCGCGGTGGGCGGGATCATGGTGGTCCCGCTCAAGGGGACGCTGGCCGGAGGGGTGCTGGCCCGGCTGACCAAGCTCGCGGACGGCACGGCCGCCGGGCACCTCCTGCACACCCCGGCGGCCTTCATGCCGCTGCTGTCCGGCCCCCGCCCGGCACCGCACCCGGCCGGGGCGGAAGGCGGGCGGAGCCGGGAGACGCCGCTGTCCGGCAGCGTGCTGGACGACTGGACGTTCTCCTTCTTCGCCCAGCTCCACCTGGGGTCCGGAGTCGAGCGCGAACACCACCGTGCCGCCGACGGCTCCCACACCACCGTCCTGTACGACCCCGCCGACGGCTCCCGCGCACGGGTGACCGACCACGGGGACGGGCGCGCCGGCGCGGCGGTCGCCGCCGCCGGCCCCCGGGACCTGTGGGCGGCGGTCGAGCGTGCCCACCGGCAGTGGCGGGAGCTGAACCGGCCCCGCCGCGAGTGGTTCACCGTCCGCGTCACACCCCGGGGACAGACCATGGCCTACACCTCCCCCGACGGGCGTACCCACACCTGGGAGCTGTGAGCGCCCGGCACCCGGGCGGCCCGTGCCGATGCGGGCCGGGCTTCCGGCCGGGCCTACGCGCCGGCGGGGAGCTCGAACGGGCTGGGGTAGGGGAAGTAGCCCTCCAGGAAGGTGCGGACGCGGTCGGCGACCTTCTCCCGCTCCTCGTCCGGGACGTCGACGTCGTTGAGGCAGAAGAAGTCGAAGCGGCGCGTGCTCTCCAGCTCGGCCAGCTTCTCCTCCGCGTCGTCCCGGCCGATGTCGACGTAGCGGAAGCTGAACTTGCCCGGGACCGCGCGGCCGGTGAGATAGGCGTAGTGGTGGTGGAACGTGGCGCCCATGGCGATGTCGGTGGTGGCGCGGAAGCGGGACCGGCTGGTGCGTTCGACGTCCTGCGCGTA
Source organism: Streptomyces sp. ICN903 (assembly GCF_022015835.1). Lineage (NCBI taxonomy): Bacteria > Bacillati > Actinomycetota > Actinomycetes > Kitasatosporales > Streptomycetaceae > Streptomyces > Streptomyces sp. ICN903. The sequence continues at coordinate 12,422 of NZ_JAKMAY010000173.1, forward strand.
CTTCTCCTCGATCTCCCGCATCACCGCGCGGATCTGGGGGTGCGGGGTGTGCATGAACTTGTTGGTGATGAAGCGGCCGTGGGACTCCAGCAGGAGCCGGCGCACGTTCTTCCCGGCCGAGTTGGGGGCGGGCTCGTCGGGGT
>NZ_JAKMAY010000174.1:0-12551 GCF_022015835.1 Streptomyces sp. ICN903
GGTGGCGGCCGCCGCGGGGGCGCGTGCGAGACTGGGGTACGTGACTCGGATCGTGATCATCGGTGGTGGACCCGGCGGCTACGAGGCGGCGCTGGTGGCCGCGCAGCTCGGGGCGGAAGTGACCGTCGTCGACCGCGACGGTCTGGGCGGCGCCTCGGTGCTGACCGACTGCGTCCCCTCCAAGACGCTCATCGCGACCGCCGAGGTGATGACGAGCTTCGGTTCCTCCTACGAGGAGCTCGGCATCATCGTCGAGGACGGCACCCCCGACCCCGACAACCCCGCCCGGGTCGTCGGCGTGGACCTGGGGAAGGTCAACCGGCGTGTGAAGCGCCTGGCGCTGGCCCAGTCGCACGACATCACCGCCGCCGTCACCCGCGCCGGCGCCCGCGTGCTGCGCGGCCGCGGCCGGCTGGAGCCGAACCAGGCGTCCGGCGGCACACGGCAGGTCGTGGTGGAGACGGCCGGGGGCGAGGAGGAGCGGCTGACGGCCGACGCCGTGCTCATCGCCACCGGCGGCAAGCCGCGCGAGCTGCCCGACGCCCGTCCCGACGGCGAGCGCATCCTGAACTGGACGCAGGTCTACGACCTGGAGGAGCAGCCCGAGGAGCTGATCGTGGTCGGCTCCGGCGTCACCGGCGCCGAGTTCGCGGGCGCCTACCAGGCGCTCGGCTCCCGCGTGACGCTGGTCTCCTCGCGCGACCGCGTGCTGCCGGGCGAGGACCCGGACGCCGCGGTCGTGCTGGAGGACGTCTTCCGCCGCCGCGGCATGAACGTGATGTCGCGCTCCCGGGCCGCCTCCGCCAAGCGCGTCGGGGACCGGGTGGAGGTCACCCTCTCCGACGGCCGGGTCATCACCGGCAGCCACTGCCTGATGGCCGTCGGCGCCGTCCCCAACACCTCGGGCATCGGCCTGGAGGAGGCCGGGGTGGTGCTGAAGGACTCCGGCCACATCCGCACCGACCGGGTCTCGCGCACCTCCGCGCCCGGCGTCTACGCGGCCGGCGACTGCACGGGCGTGTTCGCGCTCGCCTCGGTCGCGGCCATGCAGGGCCGGATCGCGATGTACCACTTCCTGGGCGAGACGGTGGCCCCGCTGGACCTGAAGACGGTCTCGGCGAACGTCTTCACCGACCCGGAGATCGCCACCGTCGGCTACACCCAGGCCGACGTGGACGCCGGCCGGATCGACGCCCGGGCCGTCAAGCTGCCGCTGCTGCGCAACGCGCGGGCGAAGATGCAGGGCGTGCGGGACGGTTTCGTGAAGCTGTTCTGCCGTCCGGGCACGGGGATCGTGGTCGGCGGCGTGGTGGTCGCGCCGCGCGCCAGCGAGCTGATCCACCCGATCTCGATCGCGGTCGACAACAACCTGACGGTCGAGCAGATCGCGAACACCTTCACGGTCTACCCCTCGCTGTCGGGTTCGATCGGCGAGGTGGCGAGGCAGCTCCAGACGCGGAAGGCGGCCGAGGGCGGCTGACCGGGGGCCCGGGTTCCGCCGGGCCGTCCGCGTATACCACGGCAGGGTTCCGCCTGCGAACAATTTCCGTTATTCAGCGGAAACAGCTGAAACCAGACGGTCGCACGGGTTACCGTCTGTTCTGTGTTCGCTGCAGAACGTCGTCAACTGATCCTCGAAATGGTGCGGGCCAACGGAGCCGTGTCGCTCCGCGAGCTCGCACGTGTCGTCCAGACCTCCGAAGTGACCGTGCGTCGTGATGTCCGGGCGCTGGAGGCGGAAGGACTGCTGGACCGCCGGCACGGCGGCGCGGTGCTGCCCGGCGGCTTCTCACGGGAGTCCGGCTTCCCGCACAAGGCGCATCTGGCGACCGCGGAGAAGAGCGCGATCGCCGACGCCGCCGCGGGTCTCGTGGAGGAGGGCGAGGCCGTCGTCGTCGGCGCCGGGACGACCACGCAGGAACTGGCCCGCCGCCTGGCGCGCGTTCCCGGCCTGACCGTGGTCACCAACTCCCTGCTGGTGGCGCAGGCGCTGGCGCACGCCAACCGCGTCGAGGTCGTGATGACCGGCGGCACGCTGCGCGGCGCCGACTACGCGCTGGTCGGCAGCGGTGCCGAGCAGTCCCTGCAGGGGCTGCGGGTCTCGCGCGCCTTCCTGTCCGGCAGCGGGCTGACGGCCGAGCGAGGGCTGTCGACCTCCAACATGCTGTCGGCGAGCGTGGACCGGGCGCTGGTGCAGGCCGCCGCGGAGGTGGTCGTCCTGGCGGACCACACCAAGCTGGGAGTCGACACCATGTTCCAGACCGTCTCCCCGGAGGCCATCACCCGTCTGGTGACGGACGAGCCCCCGCCGCACGAGGACCGGGCGGCGGCCGAACTCCAGGCGCTGGCGGACCAGGGCGTCCGGATCACGGTGACCGGTGCGGCCGGTACGCCGTCCGGAGCGGTGGGCGCGGCGCCCGTGGCCCACCCCGGTCAGGGCGGGGCGGCCGGGGTGGAGGGCGAGGGCCGGCCCGGTGGTCCGGGCGGCCGGCCGCGGCGCGAGGTGCCGCTGCCGGGTCAGCGGGGCCGGCACCATCCGCCGGGCGGCGGGGGCGGCGCCCAACTGCGGGCGGCCCCGCCGATCGCTCCGGGCGAGAGCCAGACGATGGGCCGGGTCGCGGATCTGGCACCCCGCCGCCACTGAGACCGGCCGCGCGCCGGCGGCGTGTACGGCGTGTACGGCAAGAGGGGGCGGGGCGGCCGCGGCCGTCCCGCCCCCTTTCCGTGCGCCGGGGCGGTGCGGGCTCAGTCCTTGATCTCGCAGATGACGGCGCCGGCGCTGACACCGGATCCGACGGTGGCGTTCAGGCCCTTGACGGTGCCGGCGCGGTGGGCGTTGATGGGCTGCTCCATCTTCATCGCCTCCAGCACCACGATCAGCTCGCCCTCGGCGACGGTCTGGCCCTCCTCGACGGCGACCTTGACGATGGTGCCCTGCATCGGGGAGGCCAGCGCGTCACCGGAGGCGGCCGGGCCGGACTTCTTGGCCGCGCGCCGCTTGGGGCGGGCGCCGCCGGCCGCGGCGGTGCGGGCCAGGGTCATGCCCAGCGAGGCGGGCAGGGAGACCTCCAGGCGCTTGCCGCCGACCTCGACGACCACCGTCTCGCGGCCGGGCTCGTCGTCCTCCTCGTCCGCGCCGGGCGCGGCGAAGGGCTTGATGTCGTTGACGAACTCGGTCTCGATCCACCGGGTGTGGACGGTGAAGGGGTCGGCGGGGCGGCCGCCCACCTCCGGGGCGAAGGCCGGGTCGGCGACCACCGTGCGGTGGAAGGGGATGGCGGTGGCCATCCCCTCGACCTGGAACTCCGCCAGGGCCCGGGCGGCGCGCTGGAGGGCCTGCTGCCGGGTGGCGCCGGTGACGATCAGCTTGGCCAGCAGCGAGTCCCAGGCCGGGCCGATGACGCTGCCGGACTCCACGCCGGCGTCCAGGCGCACGCCCGGACCGGTGGGCGGGTCGAACTTCGTCACGGTGCCCGGGGCGGGCAGGAAGTTCCGGCCGGGGTCCTCGCCGTTGATGCGGAACTCGAAGGAGTGGCCGCGCACCGGCGGGTCGTCGTAGCCCAGCGGTTCGCCGTCGGCGATGCGGAACATCTCGCGGACCAGGTCGATGCCGGTGACCTCCTCGGTGACCGGGTGCTCGACCTGCAGGCGGGTGTTGACCTCCAGGAAGGAGATCGTGCCGTCCTGGCCGACGAGGAACTCGCAGGTGCCGGCGCCGACGTAGCCGGCCTCCTTCAGGATGGCCTTGGAGGCGCGGTACAGCTCGGCGTTCTGCTCGTCCGTCAGGAACGGCGCGGGGGCCTCCTCGACCAGCTTCTGGTGGCGGCGCTGCAGCGAGCAGTCACGGGTGGAGACGACCACCACGTTGCCGTGCTTGTCGGCCAGGCACTGGGTCTCCACGTGCCGGGGCCGGTCCAGGTAGCGCTCCACGAAGCACTCGCCGCGGCCGAAGGCGGCCACCGCCTCGCGCACCGCGGAGTCGTACAGCTCGGGGACCTCCTGAAGGGTGCGGGCGACCTTCAGGCCGCGCCCGCCGCCGCCGAAGGCGGCCTTGATGGCGATCGGCAGGCCGTGCTCCTTGGCGAAGGCCACCACCTCGTCCGCACCGGAGACCGGGTCGGGGGTGCCGGCCACCAGGGGTGCGCCGGCGCGCTGGGCGATGTGGCGGGCGGCGACCTTGTCGCCCAGGTCGCGGATGGCCTGCGGGGGCGGGCCGATCCAGTTCAGCCCGGCGTCGATGACGGCCTGGGCGAACTCGGCGTTCTCCGACAGGAAGCCGTAGCCGGGGTGGATCGCGTCCGCGCCGGAGTCGGCCGCGGCCTTGAGCACCTTGGAGATGTCCAGGTAGCTGGTGGCGGGGGTGTCACCGCCGAGCGCGAAGGCCTCGTCCGCCACCCGCACGTGGAGTGCGTCCCGGTCCGGGTCGGCGTAGACGGCCACGCTCGCGATCCCGGCGTCCCGGCAGGCCCGGGCGACCCGGACAGCGATTTCACCGCGATTGGCGATGAGCACCTTGCGCACGATGGCTTCCTCCTTGGCGCTGGGCCGCAACATATGAGCGATGTGAGTTTAGGTATCGGCGACACCGCAGGCCGAGTCGCCCAGGGGGGTGAGCTTGCCCACACGGAATGTGACCCCGGGAGTCCCGGGGAGCCCAAATCCCTTGTGGGTACACGGTACGCCGCGATCTCGCGTCCGGCTGGAGATCCTCGGTGTGGTCAAGGTTACTGTCCGGCGGGGAAACGAGCGTCCCGGACTCTTTGTGGGGTTCCTACGAATGGAGGGGTGATTCTTTGCCGGGGCGCGAGGTCTTTCCCGAGCCGTTACCCGTTAGTAGCATGCGCGCTGCCGAAGGGCCGCGCACCGCGCGCCCATGGGACGACGGGTGGGGGACGGAATGGCGCACAGAAGGGCGGTGGCCCTGACGGCGGCCGCCGTGCTCGCGGCCGAAGCCGCCGGTGCCGGGTGGCTGCACTGGGTCCTGGGGCTCATGGTCGACCGTCAGGAGATGTCCCTGGCCGGACTCGAACCGCGTCTGATGGCCGTCTCGACATGGACCGGCGGCGTGCTCGTCGGCGCCTACCTGCTGCTGTGCGCCGCGCTGCTGCTGCGTGCGGGGCTGGCCGACCGGCCGCCCGCCCGCCTCGCCCGTGCCCTGCTGGTCGCCGCGGCCGTGGTGCACGGGGTGCTCGGCGCGCTCGGCGTCGGACTGGTGGGCTGGGCCGCCTTCGCGGCCATGATGCTCGTGCTGGGGCTGCTGGTGCTGACCCTGGTGGCGTACGGCCCCCGCGGTCGTACCGAGGAGGCGCGGGAGCCGGGCGCGCCGGGGAGCCCGGAGGGCCCGGAGGGCCTCGGGGGAGCCCCGGCGGGACCGCCCGGGCCGCCCCTCACACCCACAGCTCCGTGACGGAGACGTCCAGTTCGGCCAGGAGGCGGCGCAGCAGCGGCAGCGACAGCCCGATGACGTTGCCGTGGTCGCCCTCGATGCCGTCGACGAAGGGGGCCGAACGGCCGTCGAGGGTGAAGGCGCCCGCGACGTGCAGCGGTTCGCCGCTGGCGACGTAGGCGGCGATCTCCTCGTCGCTCGGCTCGCCGAAACGGACGGTGGTGGCGGCGGTCGCCGAGGCCCGGCGGCCGGTGGCCGTGTCCACCACGCAGTGCCCGGTCACCAGGACGCCCGCCCGCCCGCGCATGTCCTTCCAGCGGGCCGCGGCCTCCTCGGCGTCCGCCGGCTTGCCCAGCGGCCGCCCGTCCAGCTCCAGCACCGAGTCGCAGCCCACGACGAGCGCGCCGGCGGCCTCGGGCCGCCCGGCCACGGCGTCCGCCTTCGCCTCGGCCAGCAGCAGGGCCAGCTCAGCCGGGGTGGGGGCGTCCAGGGCGTCCTCGTCCACACCGCTGACGATCACCTCGGGCGCCATCCCCGCCTGCCGGAGCAGCCCGAGCCGGGCGGGGGACTGGGAGGCGAGGACGAGGCGGCGGCGGGGCGTGGTGTCGTGGGCCATACGGCCCATCCTAGGAAGTCTCCCGGCAGCCGCGGGCCGGGGCCGCGCCGAACCGGGCCGCCCGCTCACAGCAGCAGGAAGACCGCCACCATCGCGACGGCGAGCAGCCAGCCGGTACGGCGGAGCATCGCCTGGGTGGTGCGCAGCTCCTCGGGGGGTTCGTCGGCCGGGTCGGACCAGAGCATGCCCCCGATCCTGCGCCACGGCCGTGCGGGATGTCTCCCGCCGGCGGGCAGGTCAGGCGGGCCAGTACGCCGTCCGCCAGGCCCGCGGGCCCGGGTGCGGCAGGCGGTGGCCGGGGACGGTGCGGGCCGGGTCCGACCACTCCGAGCCGCGCTCGGCGGGCCCGTCGGCCCCGCCCGCGGCCGCGAGGGCCGCGGCCCGGGTGCGCACCACCGCCAGGGCGGCGGCCAGTTCCTCGGGGGTCGGATTGCCGCGTACGACCTTGATCACGTCACGGTCTCCTCGCTGTCGCGGGCGGTCACAGGGTGCCCAAGGGGCGGTCAGAGCGGGATGTTGCCGTGCTTCTTCGGCGGCAGCGACTCGCGCTTGTTGCGCAGCGAGCGCAGCCCCCGCACGATGTGGCGGCGCGTCTCGGAGGGCACCACCACCGCGTCCACGTACCCGCGCTCGGCGGCCACGTACGGGTTGAGCAGGGTGTCCTCGTACTCGGCGGTCAGCTTGGCCCGCAGCTCCTCGCGCTCCTCGTCCGTCTTCGCCGCCGCCAGCGTCCTGCGGTGCAGGATGTTGACCGCGCCCTGCGCGCCCATCACCGCGATCTGGGCGGTGGGCCAGGCGAAGTTGAGGTCGGCGCCCAGGTGCTTGGAGCCCATCACGTCGTACGCGCCGCCGAACGCCTTGCGGGTGATGACGGTGATCAGCGGCACCGTCGCCTCGGCGTAGGCGTAGATCAGCTTGGCGCCGCGCCGGATGATGCCGCCGTACTCCTGGTCGGTGCCGGGCAGGAAGCCGGGCACGTCCACGAAGGTCAGCACGGGGACGTTGAAGGCGTCGCAGGTGCGCACGAAGCGCGCGGCCTTCTCGGAGGCGTCGATGTCCAGGCAGCCGGCGAACTGCATCGGCTGGTTGGCGACGATCCCGACCGGGTGGCCCTCCACCCGGCCGAAGCCGGTGAGGATGTTCGGCGCGAACAGCGGCTGGGTCTCCAGGAACTCGCCGTCGTCCAGCACGTGCTCGATCACGTCGTGCATGTCGTACGGCTGGTTGGCCGAGTCAGGGATCAGCGTGTCCAGCTCGCGGTCGGTCCCGGAGGTCTCCAGGTCCGCCTCCTCGGGGAAGGCGGGCGGCTCGGAGAGGTTGTTGGACGGCAGGTACGACAGCAGCGCCTTGACGTACTCGACCGCGTCCTCCTCGCCGGAGGCCATGTAGTGCGCGACACCGGAGGTGGAGTTGTGGGTGCGGGCGCCGCCCAGCTCCTCGAAGCCGACGTCCTCGCCGGTGACGGTCCTGATGACGTCGGGGCCGGTGATGAACATGTGCGAGGTCTGGTCGACCATCACCGTGAAGTCGGTGATCGCCGGGGAGTAGACCGCGCCGCCCGCGCACGGGCCCACCACCAGCGAGATCTGCGGGATCACACCGGAGGCGTGGGTGTTGCGGCGGAAGATCTCGCCGTAGGCGCCGAGCGAGGCCACACCCTCCTGGATGCGTGCGCCGCCGGAGTCGTTGATGCCGATGACCGGGCAGCCGGTCTTCAGCGCGAAGTCCATCACCTTGACGATCTTCTGGCCGTAGACCTCGCCCAGCGCGCCGCCGAAGACGGTGAAGTCCTGGGAGAAGACGGCGACCGGGCGTCCGTCGACCGTGCCGTAACCGGTGACGACGCCGTCGCCGTAGGGGCGGGTGGCGTCCAGGCCGAAGTTGGTCGAGCGGTGGCGGGCGAACTCGTCCAGCTCCGTGAACGACCCCTCGTCCAGCAGCAGTTCGATCCGCTCGCGGGCGGTCAGCTTGCCCTTGGCGTGCTGCTTCTCCACCGCGCGCGCCGAACCCGCGTGCGTGGCCTCCTCGATACGCCGCCGCAGATCCGCGATCCTGCCCGCGGTCGTGTGACGATCCTGGTCCTCGGGGGCTGGGCTCTGCTGCTCGGACACGGGCTGCGGCTCCTCGTCGTGGCGTCTGGTCGTCGTGCGTCGTGCGTCGTGCGTCATGGCGTCTGGCTACCGACTCGTAGCGTATCGGCGCGGGAGTGATCCGGCGGTGCGGCGTTTGCCACACCTAATCTGTCTTGCATGACACCGAACGACCCGTCGGACAGTCCCTGGTCGGACCTGGAACGCCCCCCGCTGAACACCGCCTCGCTGCGCCGTGCGCTGGTGCGGCCCGAATCGCTGTGGACCTCGCTGGAGGTGGTGGACTCCACCGGCTCCACCAACACCGACCTCGCCGCGCGGGCCGCCCGCGGCGAGGCGCGGGAGGGGGAGGTGCTCGTCGCCGAGCGGCAGACCGCGGGGCGCGGGCGGCTGGAGCGCACCTGGACGGCGCCCGCCCGCTCGGGACTGTTCCTCTCCGTACTGCTGGCCCCCGAGGCGCCCGCCGAGCGGTGGAGCTGGCTGCCGCTGCTGGCCGGAGTCGCCACCGCCTCCGCCCTGTCCCGCACGGCCGGGGCGGACGTGGTGCTGAAGTGGCCCAACGACGTCCTGGTGCGCTCCGGGGACGAGGAACGCAAGATCGGCGGCATCCTCTCCGAGCGGGTCGAGCGGCCCGGCGGCCGTGCCGCCGTGGTACTGGGTATCGGACTCAACGTCACGCTGCGCCAGGAGGAGCTGCCGGTGCCCGGGGCCGGCTCCCTGGCCCTGGCGGGCGCGCGCGTCACCGACCGCGACACCCTGCTGCGCGCGGTGCTGCGCTCCGTGGAGGAGTGGTACGTCCGCTGGCGGGAGGCCGGCGGTGACCCGGAGGCGAGCGGAGCGCGCGAGGCCTACACGGCGAGCTGCGCCACGCTGGGCCGGCGGGTGCGCGCGGTGCTGCCCGGGGAGCGAGAGCTGCTGGGCGAGGCGGTCGCGGTGGACGGCGCCGGGCGGCTGGTCCTGGCCGGCGCCGAGGGCGTGCAGCAGCCGGTGGGCGCGGGTGACATCGTGCACCTCAGGCCCGGTTCACAGGAGGCGTAGGGCGTCCGCCGGGGCGGCCGCGGGAGCGGTCGCCGGGAGAGTGAGCCAGGGCACACCTGCCGTATCGTTGAGGCGACCCAGCGCGGCGGGCGCGGCGGCAGTGAGTGGATCGGAAGGGCAGTGGACGACTCGGGCACCCCAGCCGAAGAGCCGGCGACGGACGGCGAAGCGGCCGGTGAGGCGGCCGGCGAGGCGGCCCATGACCAGGCCCGGCCGGAGGAGGACCCCCTCGCGCTCCGCCTGGAGCAGCTGATCCTCGGCGCCGGCCGGCAGTACACGCCCTTCCAGGCGGCCCGCGCCGCCGACGTCTCCATGGAGCTGGCCGCCCGCTTCTGGCGGGCGATGGGGTTCGCCGACATCGGCCAGGCCAAGGCACTGACCGAGACGGACGTGATCGCGCTGCGGCGGCTGGCCGGCCTGGTGGAGGCGGGGCTGCTGAGCGAGGCGATGGCGGTGCAGGTGGCGCGGTCCACCGGGCAGACCACCGCGCGGCTGGCCGAGTGGCAGATCGACTCCTTCCTGGAGGGCCTGACCGAGCCGCCCGAGCCGGGCATGACCCGCACCGAGGTGGCCTACCCGCTGGTCGAGCTGCTGCTGCCGGAGCTCCAGGAGTTCCTGGTGTACGTCTGGCGGCGGCAGCTGGCCGCCGCCACCGGCCGGGTGGTGCAGGCGGCCGACGACGAGGAGATGGTCGACCGGCGCCTGGCGGTCGCCTTCGCCGACCTGGTCGGCTTCACCCGGCTGACGCGCCGGCTGGAGGAGGAGGAGCTGGGCGAGCTGGTCGAGGCGTTCGAGACCACCGCCGCCGACCTGGTCGCCGCGCACGGCGGCCGGCTGATCAAGACGCTCGGCGACGAGGTGCTCTACGTCGCCGACGACGCGGGCACCGCGGCCGAGATCGGGCTGCGGCTGATCGAGACCCTGGCCAACGACGCGACGATGCCGGAGCTGCGGGTGGGCATGGCCCTGGGCACGGTCACCACCCGGATGGGCGATGTCTTCGGCAACACGGTCAACCTGGCCAGCCGGCTGACCTCGATAGCGCCCAAGGACGCGGTGCTGGTGGACGGCGCGCTGCGCGCCGAACTGGTGGCCGCCGGGGAGGCGCCGGAGTCGGAGAAGGAGACGGACGCCGACGCGTCGTACCGCTTCGCGCTCCGCCCCCTCTACCAGCGCCCGGTACGCGGCCTCGGCGTCATCGAGCCCTGGCTGCTGACCCGCCGCACCCCCGGTTCCTGACCACCTCACCTCCGGTTCCTGACCACCTCACCTCCGGTTCCTGACCACCTCACCCCGGTTTTCGGCCGCCGCCCCGCCACTCGCCCCTGACCCGCCGGGCGGGGCGGATGGCATGATGCGCCCGTACACCAGTGAGCGATCGTTAACCGGAAGGGCTGCGTGGACGACGTGAGCGAGGGCGTGAGCGTGGGCGAGGGCGTGAGCGAGGAGCGGTTCGGCGAGTGGGTCGCGGTGCGGCGGGAGCCGGACGGGCACGTCGCCGAGCTGGTGCTGGACCGGCCGAAGGCGATGAACGCCGTCTCCACCGAGATGGCCAGGAACATCGGGGACGCCTGCGCCGCGCTCGCCGCGGACCGGCGGGTGCGCGCCGTGGTGCTCTCCTCCACCCACGAGCGTGCGTTCTGCGTGGGCGCCGACCTGAAGGAGCGCAACTCCTTCAGCGACGCCGACCTGTCCCGGCAGCGGCCGTACGCCCGCGCCGCCTACACCGGGGTGCTGGAGCTGCCGATGCCGACGATCGCCGCCGTGCACGGGTTCGCGCTCGGCGGCGGCTTCGAGCTGGCCCTGTCCTGCGACCTGATCGTCGCCGACCCCACCGCGGTGGTCGGCCTGCCGGAGGTGTCGGTCGGGGTGATCCCCGGCGGCGGCGGAACCCAGCTCCTGCCGCGCCGGGTGGGCGCCGCCCGCGCCGCCGAGCTGATCTTCACCGCGCGCAGGGTGGAGGCCGATCAGGCCCGCGAGCTGGGCCTGGTCGACCTCCTCGCGGCCCGTGGCGAGGACCGCGCCGAGGCGCTGGGGCTGGCCCGGCGCATCGCCGCCAACTCCCCGGTGGGCCTGCGGGCGGCCAAGCGGGCGCTGCGCACCGGATGGGGGATGGATCTGCGCGCCGGTCTGGAGGTCGAGGACGCGGCCTGGCGCTCGGTGGCGTTCTCCGGCGACCGGGCCGAGGGCGTGGCCGCCTTCAACGAGAAGCGGGCCCCGCGCTGGCCGGGGGAGTGACCCGGGGTTGAGCGGGCACGAGCCCGGTGAGCCGGAGCGGGCCGGTGCGAGCCGGTCGGCGACCCGGAGTGAAGGCCCATAACCTGGGTCGTGTGGATCGGGTACGGCATGGGTGACGACGCGCGGCTGAGGACCGTGGTGGGGCTGGCGCAGAAGATGGCCGCCGCCCACACCCTGCGCGACGTCGCCCGCACCGCCGCCGAGGGCGCGCGGGCCGCGCTGGGCGGCTCCTTCGCGGCCCTGTCCGTCTGGGAGCGCGAGCGCGGCCTGCTGCGGGTGCTGGTCAACACCGGCGAGCGGCGCGGGGACGAGGAGGAGTTCCCCGAGGACGAGACGTACCCGGTCCACGACTTCCCCGAGATCACCGGCCTGCGCCACGGCGGCGGCCCGGGGGACGGGACGCGCGCCTGGGTGGAGACGGCCGACGGCGGGGACCGGGCGTCCCGGTACGGCCCCGGGGCGCCCCAGGAGGGCCGGTCCCCGGCGCTGCGCCGGCGGGGGCGCGGCTGCTGCGTGGTCGCCCCGGTCGTGGTGGACGGGCGGGCATGGGGTGAGCTGTACGTGGCGCGCGAGCCCGGTCGGCCGGTCTTCGACCGGGCCGACGCGGACTTCGCCGAGGCGCTGGCGTCGGTGATCGCGGCCGGGATCGCCCAGACCGAGCGGCTGGAGGAGGTGCGCCGGCTGGCCTTCACCGACCCCCTCACCGGTCTGGCGAACCGCCGGGCGGTGGACGTGCGGCTGGACGAGGCGCTGGAGCGGCACCGCGCGGACGGGACGGTGGTCAGCCTGCTGGTCTGCGACGTCAACGGGCTCAAGGGGGTCAACGACGTGCTGGGCCACGAGGCGGGCGACCGGCTGCTGGAACGTTTCGCCTCGGTGCTGTCCCTGTGCGGCGCGATGCTCCCGGACACCCTGGCCGCCCGGCTGGGCGGGGACGAGTTCTGCCTGCTGGCGGTGGGCCCGCCGGCGGACGAGGTGGTCCGGGTGGCGGACGAGGTGTGCCGCCGGGCGGCGGAGCTGGAGACGGGGCAGGGGGTGGCCTGCGGGGTCGCCTCGACGGGCGACCCGATAGGCCCGGTCCGCTCGGCCCGCCGGCTGTTCCGCCTCGCCGACGCCGCCCAGTACCGGGCCAAGGCGGCCCGTACCGACAAGCCGGTGGTGGCCGGGCGAGAAGGCGGCGGGG